>DAOWCM010000436.1 GCA_030639555.1 Candidatus Eiseniibacteriota bacterium
CGGGAGCCTGCACTCGTGGTCGCGGCAGACGTAGGCGGTCGCCCGCCCGTCGACCTGGACATGATGCTCTATCCAGGGCACCAGGGCAAGGACGTCGCCGGCCTCTCTCGGTGGGCGGAGCAACACGACCTTGTTTGGAAGGAACCGGCCGCGCACAGCCGCAAGAAGCGCGCGGGTGTCCTCGCTTCCTTCGTCCCCGACGATGACGAGCTCCACAGACGGGCCGATCCCATAGTCGAGGCCTACGAGGAACATCGTGTGACCTGCCGGATATCGCGACACAGCGCCTGCGGACGCCCGCCCGAGGGCGTCAGCACGTTCCGCAAGCTCCGGGCGCGCCGCGGCGCTACTGAGCCTCAGCAGGTTCAGGAAGGCGACGGAGTTTGCGGAAGGGACGGCGCCGTCGTAGACCTCCTTCGTCCTTGTCAGAAACTGCTCACCGTCGTCGGGGGTGAAGAAGAACCCGCCCGGTCCATCGTCCCAGAAGAGCGAGAGCATCTCAGACGTCAGTCGCTCGGACTCGCCCAGATACCGCGGCTCGTGTGTCGCCTCGTAGAGGTCGAAGAGCCCCATCGCGAGGAAGGCGTAGTCATCTGCGTTCGCAGCGATGCCGGCTTCTCCGTCTCGGTAACGGTGGAGCAGGCGCCCGTCGTCGTCTCGCATCGTGTCGAGCACGAACCCGGCGGACCGGCGTGCCGCCTCGGCGAACGCCGGTTCGTCGAAGGCCTGCGCCGCGCGGGCCAGCGCGGCGATCATGAGACCGTTCCAGTCGGTGAGCACCTTGTCGTCCAGATGGGGCCGCACGCGCTTCGCGCGGAAGGCGAAGAGCCTCGCCCTGACCGATTCGATACGCTCGAGCAGCTCGTCCTCTGAGACATCCAGTCTCTTCGCCAGGCTCGATTGGGTCGCGGAGAGGTGCAGCACGTTCGCGCCCGTCTGCCGCCCGCTCGCCTCGTCCCGGATGTTGCCGTCGTCGGTCAGGCCGAACACGTCCACCGCGAACTTCGCATCATCTTCGCCGAGGACGTCACGGACCTTGGCGCTGTCCCACACGTAGAACTTGCCCTCGACCCCCTCGCTGTCTGCGTCCTCCGCCGAGTAGAACGCCCCGCCCTCATCGGTCATGTCGCGGAGCACGTAGCGAATGATCTCCCGGGCGGTCCGCTCGTAGTCGACGTCGCCGGTTGCGAGATAGGCCTCGGTGTAGGCCATGGTGAGCAGCGCCTGGTCGTAGAGCATCTTCTCGAAGTGGGGGAGCAGCCACTCGGCGTCCGTCGAGTACCGGTGGAAGCCGAATCCCACGTGGTCGTAGACGCCGCCGCGCCTCATTGCACGGAGCGTAGACTCGACCATCGCGAGCGCCTCCGTCTCGCCGGTCCTGCTCCAGTGCCGAAGCAGAAAGAGCAGCTGATGCGGCGTGGGGAACTTCGGCGCGGTGCCGAACCCGCCCTTCTCTGCGTCGAACGCGGACCTGAGCTGTCGGTAAGCCTCGTCCATCACGTCCGAGCCGAGTTCGGCGCCACTCGGCGATGCCGCCTGCGAGCGCAGCGCCGAAGTCACGCGGCCGGCCGTGTCCACGAGCTCGTCTCTCCGGGACGACCAGAGCTCCGCGATCCGGGGAATGAGCTCCATCATCCCAGGCCTCCCGAACCTGCTCGTCTTGGGCAGGTAGGTTGCCGCGAAGAACGGTTGCTTGTCCGGTGTCATGATTATCGTGAGAGGCCATCCGCCACCGCCCGACAGCAGCCTCGCGGCATCCATATAGACGGCGTCTATGTCGGGGCGCTCCTCGCGATCGACCTTGATGCACACGAACGTCTCGTTGAGAAGGGCGGCGACCTCGTCGTCCTCGAACGACTCGCGCTCCATGACGTGGCACCAGTGGCACGTCGAGTAACCGATCGACAGGAAGACCGGCTTGTCCTCCGC
>DAOWCM010000124.1 GCA_030639555.1 Candidatus Eiseniibacteriota bacterium
CATCCGGGACTGGCGAGGTTCCTCTTTGCACGGTAGCCCTCCGTGCAAGGAAGGGCGGTGCAGAGCCTGATCGCAACGTTCTAGGCTACGCCGAATCGCCAGTCGGCGCTTGACCGCGACGGGGGCCGGTGGTATGTTGAGGTGTTACTTCCTTAGGGGCGTACGGCGTTCAGCTTAGCATGCCTGCCGAGTGCAGGGAGTTGGAGGGTTGCTCCCTCCCGCCCCTACCAAGCCAACGTGCTGTATTCCTTAGGTTTCCCGTGTGCGGGCACGCGCCCCACGCGACGGCGGCGTGTTGTCAACGGCACGCCGCTCGCGCACCATTTGTGTCCTAGGCCGTGCAGAGCATCTGAGAGCGTCGATTCCCGTGCGCGCTCTCGCGCGACCAGCCAGGAACTCGACGCCGGACGTCGCAAGGAGGGGCACGTGAACGAGGAGACCAGCGCCAAGATCCAGACGATCATCAACAGCATGAGCTGCCCGAAGGACTTCCAGTGCGCGGAGAGCGGCTTCGAGGCGCTCTGTAAGGCAAAGGACGTGGGCCTCAAGAGCCACCTCGTGTGCATCGAGGACGATCCTGAGGACTGCCTGTTCGCGATGCGGATGGACGACATGCACTTCTGCCAGTGTCCCCTCCGCGTGTACATCGCCAAGAACCTGCACAGGTAGACTCCGGGCATAGCCGCAGCCGGACACGTGGCGCAGGCGTTCTCGCGCCTCTATTGCGGTGACGCAACGAACTTCAACGACGCGCTTCCGCCCCTTTGGCTCACGCACGGAGGGGCGGACCCAGACGGCGTCTGCGTTGTCGAGAAGGCGACCGTTTGCCAGCCGCTTCGCCTCGGGCGCCGCTTGCTGCTCGGCCAGGATGTGGGATGCACAGATGACGAGCAACAGACCGAACGCGAATCCAACTGACGCTCGAGAGGACGCGACGCCGTGGAGCGAGACGGGGAAGCACGTGGGAGCCGTGCTGGTGGCCGGTGCCGGAATCTCTGGGATGCAGGCCGCCCTCGATCTGGCCGACGGTGGCTACTACGTATACCTGCTCGACCGGGAGCCCGCGATAGGCGGGCTCATGTCCAAGCTCGACAAGACGTTTCCGACGAACGACTGCGCCATGTGCGTGATGAGCCCGAAGCTCGTCGATTGCGGTCGCCACCTCAACATCGAGCTCATCACGTACGCTGACGTGGCCGGCATAGAGGGTGAGCCGGGCAACTACAGGGTCAAGATCCTCCGGAAGGCCAAGTCGGTCGACGAAACGAAGTGCACGGGATGCGAAGACTGCGTCACGCAGTGCCCTTCGCGCTATCGCGTGCGCCCACAGCCCGAGGAGGTGTTCTACGGGCCAGAACTCGCTCCCGAGGAGAGGGACTTCATAGAACGGTTGCTTCGGGAGGAGACTGACGTCGAGGGCAACCTCCTCTGGCTGCTCCAGGAGATCAGCCATTACTACCGCTATCTTCCCCAGCACGCACTCGAGTACCTTGCAGATCGCACCGGACTCCCTCTGGCGAAGATCATCTCGGTCGTCACCTTCTACAGCGCGTTCTCCCTTGAGAGGAAGGGGGAGCACACGATCTCCATCTGCAGAGGTACGGCCTGCCACGTGAAGCGCTCCCGCGCGCTTCTGAAGAGAATCGAGGAGGTCCTTGGGATCGGAGACGGCCAGACGACGGCCGACTGGAAGTTCACGCTCGAGACCGTTCGATGCCTGGGCTGCTGCGCGCTCGCCCCGGCGATTCGGATCGGTGAGGAGACGTTCGGGAGGGTGAGGGTAGGCGACCTCGAAGGTATTCTCGGGAAGTTCTGACGATGGCCGCGATCGAGACACTCGACCAGTACGACGAGCTCGCCGCAAGGGCGGCTGAGCGATACTGGAACAGGGAGCTCTCTGTCAGGGTGGGAATGGCCTCCTGCGGCCTCGCGGCAGGTGCTCTCTCTGTCTACGAGGCTGCCTCGGCGCGGGAGAGTCCGGCGGCCGACGGCCTGACTGTCAGCCGCGTGGGGTGCCGTGGGAGCTGCATGGTCGAGCCCATGGTCGAGCTCGTCCGCCCCGACTACCACTTGATCTTCCACGCCGTCACTCCTGAGGACGTGAACGCCATCATCGACGGCGCGAAGAGGGACGACTTTGGCTCGTTCGAGGCCGAAGGAAGAGTATGGCAGGAGCGTCAGAGCCTCAGGACCGACGGCGCCCCCTTCGTCACGCGCTGCGGCTAGTCAGCCGAAGTCCCCGAGCTCTCGTCCATTCCCTTCTACAAACAGCAGAAGAAGATCATCACTCGCAACTGCGGTCTCATCGAGCCGTTCAACATCGGGGGGGCTCTGGCTCGAGAGAGCTACGCTGCTCTCGTCAAGGTGCTCCGGGAGAACGACCCGGAGAGCGTGATACAGACGATTACCGAATCCGGACTGAGGGGCCGCGGGGGAGCCGGTTTCCCGACTGGGAGGAAATGGGCGTCGGCGCGATCCGCACCCGGAGACGAGAAGTACGTCTTCGTCAACGCCGATGAGGGCGACCCGGGGGCGTTCATGGACCGCTCGGTCCTCGAGAGCGATCCGCACGCGGTGCTCGAGGGGATGACAATCGGGGCGTTCGCCATCGGCGCCGCGAGGGGCATCCTCTACATCCGAGCCGAGTATCCGTTGGCGATTCAGACCATGCAGCACGCAATCGAGCAGGCCCGCCAGTACGGCTTCCAGGGCGACAACATCCTCGGCACGCCATTCAGCTTCGACGTCTCCATCAAGATTGGCGCCGGCGCCTTCGTCTGCGGAGAGGAGACGGCTCTCATCGCTTCCGCGGAAGGAGGCATCGGCGAGCCACGCCCGCGTCCCCCCTATCCCTCGCAGGAAGGCTACATGGGCAAGCCGACCGTCATCAACAATGTCAAGACGTGGTCGGCGGTCGCCCCGATCGTGAGAAATGGCGCCGAGTGGTTCGCGGGCATCGGCTCTGAGGAAAGCAAAGGAACCGCTGTTTTCTGCATCACCGGAGCCATCAGGAACACCGGACTCATCGAGGTGCCGATGGGCACAAGGCTCGAAGACATCGTCTTCGACATAGGCGGCGGAGCGGAGGAGCTGGGGAGGAAGATCAAGGCTGTCCAGACCGGCGGACCCTCAGGAGGATGCTTGCCGAGGAGTCGATTCGATCTCGCGGCCGACTACGAGCACCTGACCGAAGCGGGAGCGATGATGGGATCCGGGGGGATGATCGTCTTAGACGACACGACCTGCATGGTGGATCTTGCCAAGTTCTTCCTCGGCTTCACAATGGACGAATCCTGCGGCAAGTGCACCCCGTGCCGAGAGGGCACCAGGCGGATGCACGGGCTGCTGGAGAAGATCACCAGGGGCGAGGGCGAGGAGGCTGACATCGACCTTCTCCAGGAGTTGGCTACCTACGTGAAGGACGCCTCGCTGTGTGGGCTCGGAATCACTGCCCCGAATCCCGTGATCTCCACGCTCAACTACTTCAGGGACGAGTACGAGCGCCACATCATCGACAAGAGATGCGACGCGTTCGTGTGCAGCGAGCTGGTCGGAGCGCCGTGCCAGTCGGCGTGCCCCTTGGGCACCGAGGCCTGGCGCTACGTGGCCCACATCGCGCGCGGCGAGTACGAGGACGCGTACCACGCCATCAGAGAGGCGAACCCCTTCCCGTCGGTCTGCGCCCGCGTGTGTGACCACCCGTGCGAGAAAAGGTGTCGAAGCGGCACGACCGGCGGTCAGGCCATCGCCATCCGCGCTCTGAAGCGGTTCACAACGGACCGGGTAGACCCGTTGACCTACAGGCCGGAGAGGACCGCAGAATGGGCGGCGGACGCGCCGAGCGTCGCCGTCGTCGGGTCCGGTCCCGCTGGCCTCACGGCGGCTCACTATCTCTCTCTCAAGGGATATGAGATCACCGTCCTCGAGGCGGACGCCGAGCCGGGCGGCATGCTCGTGAGCGGCATTCCGTCCTACCGCCTCCCCAGGGAGCAGCTCCGGAAGGAGATCGGCTCGTTGATCGATGAGAATGTGACCGTGAGGTGCAACACCGCCCTCGGCCGCGACGTGACCATCGACGGCCTCTTCGAAGAAGGCCACGAAGCGGTCTTCCTCGCCATGGGCGCGCACAAGAGTCGGCGGCTGAATGTGGAGGGCGAGGATCTCGATGGCGTCTACCCGGCCGTCCAGTTCCTCAAGGCCTTTAACCTTCGCGGAGAGGTTCTTGCCTGCGGACGCGTGGGCGTGGTCGGCGGCGGAGACTCCGCCATCGATGCCGCCAGAGTCGCGCTCAGGCAGGAGGGCGTAGAGGGCGTTACGGTCTTCTACCGCCGGACCCGCGAAGAGATGCCGGCCCTCAAGGAGGAGATCGAGGCCGCCGTGCAGGAGGGGATCGAGCTCAGGACTCTCGTCTCCCCCACGAGGATACTGTCCGAGGGCGGCCGACTGACCGGGTTCGAGTGCATCAAGAACGAGCCCGGCGAAATAGACGCCAGCGGGCGGAGAACTCCGGTGCCGGTGCCCGGAACCGAGGAGGCCTTCCCCCTCGACAATCTGATCGTGACGATCGGCGACGTTCCCGACATCGATTACATCACCGACATGGGCATAGAGGCGACCGAGTGGGGAACCGTGCGCATAGACGAGAACACTCTCGCGACGAACAGGCCCGGCGTCTTCGCCGGCGGAGACGTGGTCACAGGCCCCAATACCGTCGTCGATGCCATAGCCGCCGGGAAGACCGCCGCCGTGATGATCGACCGCTTCCTTCGAGGAGAGATTCTCAGGCAGCCCGCCGTCGCGAGGCTACCCGAGGTCTACGTCGAGCCCGCCATGTTGAGCGACGAGGAGCTGAGCGAGACTGACAGGGCGGAGTCTCCGACCCTTTCTGTCGAGGCGCGAAGACAGAGCTTCGATGAGGTTGAGATGGCGCTGTCTGTTGAGGACGTAACTCGAGAAGCCAGACGATGCCTGAGGTGCGACCTGGAGTTCACCGAGACGAAGGAAGACGAAGAGGAACACGTGGCGACAAACGAAGAACCTGTGCTGTCTAACTAAGGCCGACTCTGAGCTGAACCACTGTATGGAACCGACCGAAACCACAAGCGAAGAGATGACGATCCGGATCAAGCTCGACGGAGTGCCCGTCGAGGTCGAGAGCGGCACGACCATCCTAACGGCCGCATCGACGGCCGGGATAACCATCCCTACGCTGTGCTACTACCGTGGGCTGGGATCGGCCGGCGCGTGCAGGCTCTGCGTCGTCGAGCTCAAGACCGACCGCGGGAGCAGGCTCGTTCCCGCGTGCCACCACGCCATCGACGAGCCCGCGGAGGTGCTCACCCACTCACCGCGGGTGGTCGCGTCCCGGCGGATGACCATCGAGCTGCTGCTTGCGCGCTGTCCCGACGTTCCGGCGCTCAAGGACCTCGCCGAGGAATACGGCGTTGCGACGCCGCGCTTCGCTCCCGATGACGATGATTGCATTCTCTGCGGGCTCTGCGTCAGGACGTGCCGGGAGCTCATGGAGATCGACGCGCTGAGCATGGTCGGTCGTGGGTGGAACAGGCGCGTCGCGCCGCCCTACGACAGGAAGTCACTGGTGTGCATGAGCTGCGGCGCGTGCGCCTTCGTCTGCCCTACCGGGCGAATCAAGATCTCCGACATATACTCGGGCCTGGCGGAGGAGAACCTGTCTACGTACGACGAGAGGCTCGTTCCCGTCGGCAACATACGCCTCTCCTACCCTCAGCAGATCCCGAAGGTCCCGGTGATCGATCGAGACAACTGTGTCCACTTCAAGACAGGGGCATGCGGCGCGTGTGAGAGGGTCTGCACGGTCGGAGCGATCGACTACGAGCAGGAGGACCGCGAGGAGGAGCTGAACGTGGGCGCGGTCATCGTCACGCCCGGGTTCGCCCACTACGACGCGAAGCAGAAGGGAGCGCTCGGCTTCGGTCGGTACGCCAACGTCATGACGAACCTGCAGTTCGAGCGCGTCCTGAGCGCGTCGGGCCCGTGCGGCGGAGAGGTCCGGCGCCCGTCGGACGGTTCGCATCCCAGGAAGATAGCGTTCCTGCAGTGCGTGGGCTCCCGTGATACGAACGAGGAGGGGAAGCCGTACTGCTCCTCGATCTGCTGCATGGCGTCCATCAAGGAGGCGGTGATCGCCCGGGAGCACGACTCGAACGTAGAGCCGACCATCTTCTATATAGACATTCGGACCCAGGGCAAGGAATTCGAGCGGTATTTCGAGGACGCGCGCGACAAGCACGGTATCACGTTCAGGCGAAGCAACGTCGCGAAGATCTACGAGAGACCCGACACCAAGAACCTGGTCCTCAAGTACGTCGACGAGGAGACGGAGGAAATCACCGAGGAGGAGTTCGACCTCGTGGTCCTCGCCGCGGGGCTCGTGCCACACCGGAGCAACAAGGCGCTGTCTGAGAGCCTCGGCATACGGCTGAACGAGCACTGCTTCTGTAAGGGGCACACTTATCAGTGGACCACGGGCGAG
>DAOWCM010000091.1 GCA_030639555.1 Candidatus Eiseniibacteriota bacterium
CGGGACGCTCAGCGATCGGATGGGGTATGCGGAACTCCGGAGCGTCGTCCGCGCGAAGACAGGACTCCTGGACGGCGTCACGGCGATATCTGGCATCATGGAGAACGGGTCGGGCGAGGAGGTCCTGTTCTCCGTCATCGTCAACGGCTTCGAATGCGAGGCCTGGCGTGTCCACGACTTCGAGCACAGCATTCTGGCGGTCATCCGCCGAAGCTGACCTCGCCGTCTGCCTGGCTCGTGGCGGACCTGAACTTCCCCGCGGCGTTCACGCGGGAATGCGCGTTCGCTCGGGCATGCACGTTCGCACGGGAACGCACAAGGGAGAATCGTGATAGACGTGAATCGGGCTGGAACAACCACGGGGCAGTTCTGGGCGACGGCACGCGGCCTCGTCCTCTGGCTGCTGGGGAATTCACTGGCCGGTGGACTCGTAGGCGTGGCGATAGCACTGTTCTCGCAGGAGGACGGGGCCATGGTCAGATTCGTCCCAACGGGCATTCTCTTCGCGAACGCCATCGGGTTCGCGACGGGCTTCTCCACCCGGTTCGTGCTGCCTCGCTACAGCGAGCTCCCGACCCCTGTCCGACTTCCTCTCGCCATCGTCACGCTGCTGGCGGGCGGCGCGTTCGGGTCGGCTCTCGTCATCTACTGGAATCCCCTCGCCGTCCTCTACCAGGGCAGGCTTCTTCTCCTGCTCGTTGTGGTCGACAGCATCATCGCCGTCATCGTCGGCCTGATTATCTACAACTACGAGCGGCTCAGAGATCAGATAGAGGAGAGCTACGTCGCCATCGCCCGCAACCGGGTCAGGGAGGAGCGACTACGCGAACTCGCCGCACGGTCCGAGCTCAAGGCCCTCAAGGCGCAGATCAACCCGCACTTCCTCTTCAACGCACTGAACTCGATCTCCGCCCTCATTTCGTCCGACCCCGACGCCGCGCAGCAGACCCTCGAGCGGCTGGCGGGGATCTTCCGCGGCACCCTGCTCGCCTCCGAGAAGGGCAGCGTTCCCTTCCGGAAGGAGATGGAGCTGGTCGACGCCTATCTGGACGTGGAGCGGGCCCGCTTCGGCAGCCGTCTGAACATCGAGCAGACGATCGATCCCGGCGCGCGCGACGTGCCGGTTCCGCCTCTGATCCTCCAGCCGGTCGTGGAGAACGCCGTGAGGCACGGGATCTCCCCAATGGTCGAGGGAGGAACCATCAGGATAGAGGCGACGCTCGTCGACGACACCCTGCGGATAGTCGTTCAGGACGACGGGGAGGGAACCGGTCTCATCGACCTCGAGGAAATGCTGGCGGAGGGTTACGGGCTCAGGAACGTGCGCGACCGGCTCGCCACGCGATTCGGTGAGGGGGAGTGGTTCAAGTTCGAGAGCTCCAGGGAGACGGGAACCAGAGTTGAACTCGTATTGCCCGCGGAGGGCGGAATCGAACCGGAGGGCCTGAAGGGAGGACCGGGCGAGACATGAGAAGGTCGATGAGGGTGCTCGTGGTTGACGACGAGGAGCTGGCCAGGGCGCGGATCAAGGAACTCCTGGCGGACATCCCCGACGTCGAGGTCGCAGGTGAGGCGGAGAACGGCCTCCGGGCAGTCGAGCTGGTGGGCGAGCTTGGACCCGACGTCGTTATTCTCGACATACAGATGCCCGGCATGGACGGCTTCGAGGTCGTCGAGGCGCTCACACGCGTCCCGCTTGTCATCTTCGCGACGGCCTTCGACGAGTACGCGATCAAGGCGTTCGAGGTCAACTCGGTCGACTACCTGCTCAAGCCCATCTCCAGGGAGAGGCTCGGTGAGGCGATCGAGCGGGCACGGTCGCTGCTCGATGACACCCCTCAGCTCGACGACCAGATGGCGAGACTCGCCGGGCTCATCAGGTCACGCGACATGCGGCGGCTCCCCGTCATGAAGGGAAAGAAGATCGTACTTGTCGACCTGGACGACATCGTGTGGATCGGTGTCGAGGGCGAACTGGTCTTCGTGCACACTGCTTCCGAGAAGTACATGATGAACGCGACGATGGCGGAGCTCGAGAGCCGCCTGGACCCGCGGGTCTTCTTCCGGAGTCACCGCTCCAGTATCGTCAACCTGAATCACGTCAAGGAGATCGTGCCGTGGTTCAGCGGCAAGTACAAGATAGTCGTCGACGACGAGAAGAAGAGCGAGCTCGTGCTCTCGCGAGCGCGGGCGAAGGGCTTGAGGGAGATACTGCCGTGGTAGCTGAGACTGATGCGGCCGGCAAAGCGGCCAGCCGCTTTCCTCCCCGGCGCTCGCTCACATGACAAATCGGGGGAATCCGGCCCCTGCATTTCACCCCCGCTCAGACACACTTCACCCACCTGAATCCACACTTCACAGGCCTGGCTTTGCCGTGTGGGGCGAATAACGCATACACTGTGTGTGTAAGAGAAACGTATGGGCCGCACACGCAAGGAGAGCATCATGAATGCGAGGCGCATAGCAAGGGTGCGACAGGTCGCTGTCGCAATGGTCAGAGAGAGCGACGTCAGGAACGTGATGATCCGAGTGGTCGTAGGGCTGCTCGTCATGGCCGTCGCACTGGGTGTCCTGCTCGTGCCCACGCCGGCCGAGGCCGTCGACACCGGTGCGGGCACCGCCGCGCGCACCACCGCCCGCAACGTCGTTCACGTCGTCACACCTGGTCACGGCAAGATCGATATCCAACAGGCCGAGCACTACCTCGTGCCCGAGGGAGAGACCAGGGAAGCGGACCTCTACATATGGGCGGGTAGCCTCGAGATCGCGGGAACGCTGGACGGCGATCTCATCGCGGGTTTCCAGGACGGGAAGATCACCGGCACGGTGACCCAGGACGTGAACTGCTTCGCCCAGACGATGCGCATCACGGGCGTGGTCGGAGACGATGTGCGGCTCGGGTGCGAGACGCTCTTCGTCGACGGTCACATCGGGGGTGACCTCATCGTCGCCGCCAAGGACGTCCAGATCAGCGAGACCGCGGTCATCGACGGGGACGTCATCATTGCCTCGGCCACGGCGAGCATCGACGGTACGATCGGCGGCAGGGCCCGCATCATGACCGGGTTCCTGGATCTGGACGGCACGATCGCGGGCAACGCTGAGATAACCACCGACGGCGGCATCAGACTGGGTCAGAATGCACACGTCGGCGGTGATCTCTTCTACGAGGGCCCCGTCGGGCCCGACCTCCCCGACGGAGTCGTTGACGGAGAGGTGACCTTCAGGCGCGTCATCCAGGAGGACATCGATTTCGACTTCGATTTCCTCGGCGGCGCCAGTATCCTGTTCCACTTCCTGGGTTTCATCGCCGCACTCGTGGCGGGCACGATCATTGTCGCCCTGACAAAAGACCACGCCACAAGGACGGCGGAGATCATCCGGACCAAGCCCCTCAAGAGCCTGGGGATAGGGTTCGTCACCTACATCTGCATGCCGATCGTGCTCCTGGTCCTGCTGGTCTTCATCCTGACGATCCCCCTGATGTTCGTCGTCGGGCTGACCTATGTCATCGCGCTCTACATCGCGAAGTTCTACGTCTCCATCTGGCTCGGCAACCTGATCCTCGGACGGGGAGGAAGGAAGGACGTCTCTCCGATCCCCTCGATGTTGCTGGGCCTCACGATCGTCTATCTCGTGACGGCAATACCGTTCATTGGAACGCTGGTTGGCGTCGTCATCATCTTCTTCGGACTGGGCGCGTTGATGCAGCGGAAAGAGACCAGGCTGGACGCGGCGTTCGAGCCCGCTCCGGTCGTCTCAAACGGACTGCCTGACGAATTCCCGGGCACCGGAACCGGAGCGTAACCGGATGAGCAGAGGAACGCGCGGCAACTCAACTCAGCTTCAGGAAGCGAGGCCGTTCGGGGCCAGGGCCGTCTGGCTCTGGGTCCTGGGGAACAGCCTCGCGGGGCTCGCCGTGGGAGTCGCGATCTACCTGTTTGCCGAGAGCGATACCACGGCGCGCGGGCTCATTCCAATGAGCGTCGTGTTCGCGAACGTCGTCGGCTTCGCGGCGGTCCTCACGGCGAGGTTCGTGCTGCCGAGGTACAGCGGACTTCCGGTGTTCCTCAGGATCCCGCTGGCGGGGCTGACCCTGGTGGCGGGCGGTGTGCTGGGAAGCGGACTGGCCATGCTCGTGAACCCTCTGGTGGTTCTCTACCAGCTGAGGCTCGGCCTCATGGTTCTGACCATCAACGGGGTTATGGCGCTGGCTGTCGGCCTCGTCACATACACGTATGAGCAGATGAGAATCCAGATGGAGCAGGAGGCGGCGGAGCGCGGGAAGCTCGAGCACGAGATGAGCATTGCCAGAGACATCCAGATGGAACTGTTGCCCAAGACTTTCCCGAGGCTCCCTGGGCTCGATATGTTCGCATTCACCGTTCCGGCGAGGCATGTCGGCGGTGACTGCTACGACGTCATCGATATCGGTGAGGACAGGCTCGCGATAACGATCGGAGATGTTTCCGGCAAGGGAACGCCGGCCGCAATACTCATGGCTAACGTCCAGGCCGCCGTCCGCGTGCTGTCGGAGAGCAGGGTGCCCGCCGCTGAGCTCATCACGAGGGTGAACAGACTCGTGCACGGGTACACGGAGGACAGCGTCTTTATCACTTTCTTCTACTCGGTTCTCGACACTCGTACCGGCGAGCTCGTCTACGTCAACGCGGGGCACAATCCTCCGTGCATACTCAGGGCCGACGGCAGACGCGACTACCTTGACCGCGGAGGGCTCGTGATCGGCGTCATGCCCAACTCGGAGTACGAGGTGGGGCGGGCGACTCTCCACACGGGAGACGATCTGGTCCTCTACACCGATGGTGTGACCGAGGCCGAGAACCCCGAGAACGAGATGTTCGGGGAGGAGCGGCTCGAGCAGCTCCTGACCAAGCACCGTCATGCCTCGGCCCGCGAGATCGAGGAGCGGGTCTACACTAGCATCAAGGACTTCGCAGCCGGCGCTTCTCAGACGGACGATCTTACTATGGTCATCGTGAAGATGACCTCTGACTCAGCTGATGAAGACACAGCCGAAGCTCCGGATTCCCCCCGGATGGCCAAGGGCGGGTCCCCTGCCGCGCGAGGTGCGCCTGCAACAGGTGCCCTTTGGGGGCCCGCCACGGCTGACGGTTCGCCGGAACAGGTCAACTGACCTGTAGGCCCCTCACCCGCCCGGAACGAGCAGAGGGTGAGGGAGACATCTGACCACATGAGAGAGGAGTCCCGTATGAGGGCAGTCGCGAGAGCGTGCGCTTCGTTGGCACTGCTCGCGCTCGTGGTCGTCGGGTTCTCAGCGACGGTGAGGGTGTGTGGCTCCACCGACGCACGCGCAGGCGAACCACCGTGGGACACAGGCAGCGCTCCCCTCATTGCGGTGGCGCCGGACGGTGCGGGGTCTGCGATGGCGAGCGGCACTCCCCCCATTATCAAGGAAACAGCCACTCCATTGGGGCGTCCGAACACGCCGCGCGCGAACGAAGCCTCGTCCGAAGATGGCGCCTCGGCGGTCTCGGACAGCGGCGGGCTCGAGCTGCACAATCTCTCCGTCTGGGATTCGCCGGATGACCGGTACGTTTACCTCTCGTTCGCTCCGATCTCGATGGAGTCGTTCTTTGAGGTGGTGCCCCTCAGACGCGCCGTCGTGGAAGGTGAGGAGATCGACGTGGCCGACGTCGCGCCGGTCTTGGATGAGGCCCACGTGGGCATCGAGCTGGACGGAGAGCCTGCTGTCGTGTCGTCGCTGCAGTGGTACTACGAGGCGTATGGTGACCTGGGCGGAGCCGACGTGAAGTACATGCCCGTCTGTTTGATCCGTGTCGAGCGGCCAGAACTCTCGGCCGGAGAGCACGGTCTCAGCGTGAGGATAGAGGACATCGGCACCGGTGCCGTGGGTGTGGGGAGTGCGACGTTCGAGTGTCGGTCTGGGAGCCGCCAACTCTAGGGAGGAATGGATGAAGGGACGGATCCTGATTGCTCTGGCGCTTGTCTGTGCGCTCGCGCCGGTGGTGCGAGCCGCCGCAGACATCGCCGACCCCTACGAAGTGCTCGAGCGATACTACGAGGCGCTGGGCGGACTCGGCAGAGTGAAGGCCGAGGAGACGGTTCACTTCGAAGCCACGCTCTCAGTGGCGGGACTGGAGGGAACGATCCACCACTGGGAGGCTAGACCGGACCGCAGCCGCACCGAGGTGGACCTGGTCGTCTTCACTCAGACAACGGGCGACAACGGTGAGGTCGCGTGGGAAGTCGGCATGAACGGGAAGCTGCGGATCGAGCAGGACCCGAACGTGCTGGCCCGCCGAGAGGTCAGCAGAAGGCTTGCCTTGTTCGAGCACCTCGACCCCGCCTCCGACATCTTCACCGTGTCGCTCGAGGGCATTGAGCAGATCGACGGTGCGGACTGCTACGTGGTCAAGGTCGCCAGCGAGTCCGACCACGTCGAGCGGGTCTGGTACATAGACGTCGCCGACTTCCTCATGAGGAAATCGATAGACAAACAGCCAAACATGCAGCAACACGCGGTCCACTCGGACTACCGCGAGGTCGGCGGTGTCCTGCACGCCTTCAGGCAGGATATCGAGATGTTGCCCATCGGGCAGACGCAGGTGATAGTCATCACCCAACTCGAGACCGGCGTCGACATCGACCCCGCGCTTTTCGAGCGACCGACCGGTGACGCGCGGGACTTCATCTTCACCGATGGCAGCGACCGCGCGGACGTGCCGTGCCAGTACATCGAGAGGCACATTTTCCTTCCGGTGACCGTCAGCTGCCGCGAGGGGTTGTGGGTCCTGGACTCGGGGGCGAGCGCGTCGGTGATCGACCGCGAGTTCGCAGAGTCACTCGGACTCGAGCTGAGCGGGGAGATAAAGGGCCAAGGCGCCGGCAACACGGTGGACGTCGCGTTCACGACGCTCCCACCCTTCAGCGTCCAGGGCATCGAGTTCGAGGAGCAGCAGGTAGCGGTCATCGAGTTCGTGGACCTCTTCCGCAGGATCTCGGACCTCGAGGTCGTCGGCGTTCTGGGCTATGACTTCCTGTCGCGGTTCGTCACCAGAGTCGACTACGCGAACAACATGCTGACTTTCTACGACCCGGAGGAGTTCGAGTACGAGGGAGGCGGGACAGTCCTCGATGCCCCCCTCAAGGAGAACCTCTTCTCCGTGGAGGCGGCGGTTGACGGCGTCCACAAGGGGCGCTGGATGCTTGACCTGGGCGCCGGCGGGATGACGTTCCACGCGCCCTACGCGAAGGAGCACAACCTGGCGAGCAAAGAGGGCGTCTACGGCGTCGGTTTCGGAGCGGGCGGGAGGATCATGCACTACCGCTCCCGGTACGAGACCGTTGAGTTCGGTGGTTACACCGTGGAGCGGCCCCGGATATCGATGGCCGGCTCCGACGGAGAGATGGAAGGCGCCTTCTCCGGCGGCGAGCTGGTCGGCAACCTCGGCAACACGCTCTTCAGGCATTTCGTGCTCTACCTCGACTACGAGAACCAGCAGGTCGTGGTCGAGAAGGGGGACGACTTCGGGACCGAGTTCCCGTGGGACCGGAGCGGTCTTCAGCTCTGGCGTCCCGAGGAAGCGTGCGAGGTGCTCTACGTCTCACCCGGAACGCCGGCGGATGAAGCCGGGTTCCACGAGGGCGATACGGTTCTCTCGATCAACGGCATCGACGTCGACCGTTTCGGTGGGCTTCTGTCACTGAGGGCGATGCTCCGCGAGGAGGCGGGAACGGAGTACTTCTTCGAGGTCGTTCGCGACGGGAAACGGAAAGAGCTGAAACTGGTCCTCCGCGACTTGCTCTAGCCTGAACGCGAGCCCTGAAGATGAACCCTGAACACGAGCTCTGAAGACGGACCCGGAACACGAAAAGCGGGGAGCCTCCTCAGGCTCCCC
>DAOWCM010000184.1 GCA_030639555.1 Candidatus Eiseniibacteriota bacterium
AGGCCCGCTCGAGGGTATTCTCGACGGCGACTTCGATCTCGACCTGGACAAGATCCTTGAGATGGCGCAGGACGCGGACTTCGACGGCAAGATCCTCGACGTCTACGACGAGGACGACGACGAGCACGTGCGGATCACGCTGGAGTAGCTGAGCGCGAACCGCGCTCCGACGCTCCCCCGGCGAAGCCCCCCCCCGAGTTGGCACTCATGGGCGAAAGAAGGCCCGGGAGCAGATGCTCCCGGGCCTCTTTGCGTGCCATACGGACGCGGCATCAGGGCCGTCTACAAACGTCCCCGGTACGGAGCCCATCATCAGGCGTATGTTGTCGGGAAGCTGCGGCGCATCCGCGCCCTGCGCCGGCACCTCCCATGTGCCGGCACCGCGCCGGACTCGGGGCATCCGTCAGCGCCCGTAGTACCGTGTCGCGTGCATCAACCGTTCCGCGCCTGACAGCCTGGGACGGGTTGTCGTCGCGTCCCCGGATTCCCGCCCGGCGCCGTAGAAGTAGTTCGACTCCAGCCAGAAGTCGTCGAGCATGACACCGGCGTCGCCGCCCCCGCCGGGACCGCAGCCGTTGTCCGACGTGTGCATGACGAAGAGCATCCCACCATACTGGAAGGGCGTGCCGCAGAACTGGCCTATGTCATAGCCGGTGTTGATCGGCGTCGCCGCCCAGCCGTCACACGACCCGAAATCCCCCCAGTACGAGACGATGTGGTAGTAGTTGTCGCCGTCGCAGGTCCCAAGGAACGAGATGTAGTCGTTGTCCACAGTCGGTACAGCAAGGTGCATGAAGAAGAAGCAGGTGCAACAGAGGGACTCGTAGAGGTCGATGACCGGCGTGTACAGCCCGTTGTTCAGATTGGGCGGAATCAGGCTCGTGTCGGCATCGTCGCCGCACCACCAGCTGTGCGGGTCCGAGAACGCCGGGCACTTCCTGTCGATGAGATGCCAGTAGTCGCCGGCCGCCCCGGGAACGGACGGAGTGCAGAGGCCGCCCGACTCCGCGTCGTCGTAGAAGAGGATTTCGCCCGAGGCGAAATCGTAGACTTTGATGTTGTCGACGTGAAAGCCGCCTCCGTTTGACAGATACAGCCCATCCTCGTCGGAGTAAGCCCCGTCGGACACGAACCGGAAGCGGATGTTCAGAGGATCGCCGTAGCTGGAAAGATCGAATCCGCTCGGGCCGATGTCGGTCCACTGGGCGACGCCGTCATACACCGCCAAGTTGACGTACGTTCCGCAGCTCTCTACCTGGACGTAGGTGTAGTCGTAGCCGGGCTCGGAGAAGCAGCGGTAGGCGTAGGTCAGGATCGGGTGGTGGTCGCGGTCCCTGGTGGGACCTGGCCTGTCAGGGGTCTTATCCTCTCGGTACATGGCCTTGACCGCCCCCCACGACATCTCCTCCACGGCAGTGGGCTCGAGGTAGATGGCCGGAAGCTCAAGTCTGTCGTCCCAGCTGTTGCCGTACCCGCCCCACGGCTGGTAGTCGAGAGTGCCGCACCACCAGGAGTGGCCACCCGCGTTGTACGCGAGGTACGAATCGACGTGGAAGTGAGGTTCGGCGGTGGCCGTGAAGTCCTCGGTCGTCCAGCCGCTGACGTCGCCCTCCATGTCGTCGTACCAGAACACAGGCGGGACCGGGTTCGCTGGCACCGTCGGTGCCGCGAGGCCGAGCACAATCAGAAGAAGAACGGCGGAGAGTACAACGCAGACATAACTCTGCTTCATGTGGAGCACCTCCCCTCCTTTAGAGCAACGCAGGGGAAATCAGAGCCGCCGGGCGATGGCCGCTCATTCTCACGGCGGGAGTATACCACCTTTGTCACGGAGAATCAAGAAGGCGTGGGAAGTCAGATAAAGCGAAAGGCCGAGCGCGTGCGCCCGGCCCATCTGAAGAACCGATGCTGCTGTGCTATGGCGCGGCCCGGTGCCTAGATAGTGACTGCGCTGGTCCCGGATTGCGCAGCGCCGGAGTTCCGGCTCACCGCTCACACGGAGCGGTCTAGAAGCCTCACGTGCTGCCTGTGCTCGGACAGGTCGCAGCGCCGCCCCCACCGTCTCCCGAACTCGCGCAGAAGACGGAAAGCTGCCTCTCAGATCTTCTCGAACCGCACGCAGGGCACTTGTGCGGCTTGTCGCAGTTGTCGATCGACTCCAGCTCGTCGAACTCCGCCCCGCACTTCTGGCATCTGTACTCGAATATGGGCATTGGCTCTCCTGTCGTCCCCGGTGTCTGCGGCTGAGCCTGCGTCAGTCCGCTCAACGCACCCGATTGATGGCACCGCTATTGGATGCGCGCGCCCTCGATCAGGATTCGCCCTTTCAGATGCGCCGGAAGAGCCCGCGCCGAGGGACGCTCATGTCGTCCCCCTCGAACTCCAGGAGCTCCCATTCCTCGGCGAAGAGGCCCTTGATCTCCTCGTTCGTGTAGGGCCTGAACAGCATGCCGGCCCGACGGCCGGACGTGTAGTGATGCGTCCCGTCCTCCAACAGCTCGCACTCCGAGTCCGGGTCGTCGCTCTTGTCCTCGTCGAACGAGACGAGCAGGAGCGCACCGGGCCGCGCCACCCGTGACAGCTCGGCCGCAAGCTCCGTTGCCCAGTCGAGCGTCACGTGGTCGAGACAGCTCCAGGCGAGGATGCCGTCAACCGCAGCGTCAGGCAGTTCGATCGTCCAGCCGTCGCACTCGGCGGCATCCACGGTCAGTCCTTCTTCCCGCGCCATCTTGAGACTGAACCTCACGCCGTCCTCGGCGACATCGCACACGGTTACCGAATGCCCTCGTCTTGCGAGCGCCAGGGCGTTCCGGCCGAGACCGGAGCCGAAGTCGAGCACGCGCGCGGCGGCCGGCAACTGCTCGAGGAACGAGGCGGCCAGTGTCGACAGGCCCTCGAACGTCGACTCCCGCCATTTCTCGGGGATGCCCTCCTCCAGCGTGCTGGCGATGATGCGCTTCCAGAACGCGCCGGAGTCGAGCTCGGGTCTGGTTCTTGCCACCTTGCCTCCTGCCTGCACTCACACTGCCACCGGCACGTCGACTCCCACCGGCAGGCCACTCCTGCCGTTGCTAGCCGGGCTTCTTCGCAATGACGAAGTCCCCGGGGCCATCCCCCGCGCGCTCGACCGCAGAGATCCCGAAGACCTCCGCGACGACGTCAAGCACCGGCCCGTTCGGTCCGAGCTTCCCGGCGTCGCGCGCGGCGTCGAAGAACGCGAGCAGTTCAGGCATCCGGTGGTCGAGATGCAGGACGTCAGCGAAGCCCACCCTGGCCAGCAGCTTGTCGACCGTGCCGCTCGTCAGGTGATTGAGTTCGAAGTACTTGGTGTCTGCAACGAGCGGGGCGAAGCCCGCCAGCAGCGTCACACCGAACGTCTCCGACCGGGCCACAGCGCCATCGCCTCCGGGGGCGCCCTCCAGCTCCACGGGTGTCTCGCTGATGTTCTCAACGGCCTCCAGGAACTCCGGGTCGGCATTGAGACGCTCGCGGTCCAGGAAGAGTGCATACCAGGTCTCCCTCGGGGGCGACTTCCTCCGGATCTGATAGAAGACCACGGCCTCCGTGCCGGTGAGCTCGCAGCGCAGCTTCTCGTCGCCCTCCCCTGTCCCAAGGCACGAGTCGTAGTCCTCGAAGATCATGGCGAGCGTGCCGCCGGGGGCGAGCACCCGGAACACCTCCTGAAGTGCCTTCTCTGGATTGGCACACTGCTCGATCGAGGAGGCGGCGGTCACGCCGCCGAAGCTTCCGTTCTTGAACGTCATCTCTTCAGCATCCATCACGAGGAACTCAACGTTATCGATGTCGAGACGCTCCGCGTTCTCCCGCTGGACCCGAACGCGCCGGGGGGACGGGTCGATGCCGATGATCTTCTTGAACCGGTCCGCGATTCGGAGGGCCGGCCACCCATCGCCGGGTCCCACGTCCAGGATGATGCTCGCGTCGCCCAACGCGTGCGCGAAGGCGCCGATCAGCGCCTCGTCGTGCCAGTGCGAGCGCTTCGTGTTGTCGAGAGGCTCGTAGAGAACGGGCAGGCATTGGCCCGACTGCGACTCCATGCGCTCGTACATGAGCTCGGCGGTCGTCGAGGGTTGAGGCGTCAGATTCGAGAGGATCCAGCGCTCTATCTCGGTGCGGTTGGCGTCCACGTGTGCGCACTCCCGGTGGTGGTCACAGGGTCGGAATGAAGAAGGGGAATCCCAATAGGGGACTCCCCTTCATGATAGCAGAATCGTCAGCGGCTCGCCCGTGGCGAGTTCGC
The DNA here is from genome assembly GCA_030639555.1 of Candidatus Eiseniibacteriota bacterium. Taxonomy (GTDB): domain Bacteria; phylum Joyebacterota; class Joyebacteria; order Joyebacterales; family Joyebacteraceae; genus JALGZG01. Next base: position 4,262 of record DAOWCM010000184.1, read on the forward strand.
GTGAGCCGGTTACTTGAGCAGGACGAGCTTCCTAGTCGCGCGGAAGGCGTCCGCTCGGCCAGGCGCCTCCATCCTCACGAAGTAGACCCCGCTCGCGGCGCGCCGGCCGGCATCCGTCGTGCCGTCCCAGACCACCTTGTGCTTGCCCGACTCAACGTCACGGTCGACGAGAGTCCGCACGACGCGTCCAGTGAGGTCGTAGACGCAGAGGGTCACGCGGCCGGGTACGGCAACGCCGTACTCGAGTGTGGTCACGGGGTTGAAGGGATTCGGGCGCGCGTGCCTGAGCTGGTTCGCAAACGCGGGCGGGCCGTCGGCCCCGGTCCCCGGTCCCGTCGGCTCCTTTCCGAAGTACTCCATGATATTCGCCATGAGATCGACGCGGTCCGGGCAGCCCGTCGTGTAGTGGCCGTTCGCGAGGATCCAGCGCTCTATCTCGGTACGGTTGGCGTCCATGTGTGCGCACTCCCGGTGGTGGTCACAGGGTCGGAATGAAGAAGGGGAATCCCAATAGGGGACTCCCCTTCATGAT
>DAOWCM010000021.1 GCA_030639555.1 Candidatus Eiseniibacteriota bacterium
ACGCGCGTCCTGACCTACAGGATCGCGCACCTGATACGTGAACTGGGAGTGAGCCCGCGTCGCATACTCGCCGTGACGTTCACCAACAAGGCCGCCGAGGAGATGAAGCATAGGGTGGTCGACCTCGTTGGCGCCGACGCGAAGGGAGCCTGGATCGGCACGTTCCATTCAGTGTGCGCTAGGATACTCAGGCGTGAGGCCAGCTGGGGTTGGTGGACCGCGTCGTTCTCCATCTACGACGCGACCGACCAGCTGGCCCTCATCAAGACCTGCATGGAGAGGACCGGAGTTGGGGCGTCGGTCTTCTCGCCCAAGGCCATTCTCTCGGCGATATCCCGGGCCAAGGACAGGCTCCTGACCGCCGACGCCTACCGGGGAACCGGCGGTGGCCACTTCGAAGAGTGCGTTGCCAAGGTCTACGCCGAGTACGAGAAAGGTCTCGTCGAAAACAACGCGTTCGATTTCGACGACCTGATAATGCGCACCGTCGGGCTCCTGCGCGGGACGAAGGAGGTCCTGGCGGCGTACTCCGAGCGCTTCGAGCACATCCTCGTCGACGAGTATCAGGACACGAGCCACGCGCAGTATGAGCTTGTCAATCTGCTGTCGTCTAAGCACCGCAACATCTGTGTCGTGGGCGACGACGACCAGTCGATCTACGGCTGGCGCGGCGCGGACATCTCGAACATCCTCAACTTCGAGCACGATCACCCAGAGGCCCGCGTGCTTCGGCTCGAGCAGAACTACAGGTCCACCGGAAACATCCTGGAAGCGGCGCACGACGTCGTCAGCAGGAACGAGCGCCGCAAGGACAAGAAGCTCTGGACCCAGAGAGACAACGGGCGGAAGGTGGCGCTCGTCAGGTGCTCGAACGAGTATCAGGAGGCCGACGCCATGAGGGACCGCGTCGTCGAGCTGACGGCGGAGGGGGCGCGCGGCTACCACGAGTTCGCCGTGCTCTACAGGACGCACGCGCAGTCGAGAGTGATCGAAGACAGCCTGCGGCGGGCGTCCATACCCTACGACATCGTTGGAGGCGTGCGGTTCTACGAGCGCGCCGAGGTCAAAGATGTGCTGGCGTACGCGCGAGTGGTCTCCAATTCCGCCGACGCCGTCAGCCTGGCTCGCATCATCAACGTTCCCCCGAGGAAGATAGGGGAGCGGGCGTTAGGACGCCTGACGGAGTTCGCCGACGACCGACGGGTCTCCTTGCTTACCGCTCTCGCCTTGAGCGCCGAGATCGACGGGCTCGCCGCCGCGGCCCGTGGGTCGGTCGAGGCACTGGCGGGCGTGCTCAAGCGGGCGACCGAGAGAGCCGGGCACGACCCCGTCGACACCGTTCTCGAGGGGCTGCTCGCGGACACCGGGTATCTTGAGTGGTTGAAGAGGAGCGGCACCGAGGAATCGGAGCAGCGCATCGCGAACGTGCAGGAACTCGTGTCGGCCGCGAGCGAGTTCGTCGAGTCGAGCGGCGAGGAGAGCCTGTCCGCGTTCCTCGAGACTGTCTCACTGGTCGCGAACATCGACAGGTGGGCCGACGGCGCGAACGCCGTGTCGCTGATGACCCTGCACAACGCCAAGGGCCTCGAGTTCGGCGTCGTTCTCATCCCGGGTATGGAGGACGGGCTCCTGCCTCACGAGTCCGCGTTCCGCGACGATGAAGAACTCGAGGAGGAGCGCAGGCTCTTCTACGTGGGCATGACCCGGGCGATGGACGAGCTTCACCTGTTCGCCGCTGACACGAGGAGGCGGGCGGGTGTGATGGACCTGCGTTCGGCCTCCAGGTTCTTAGACGAGATCGACCCGTCGCATCTGGAGGTCCGGTCTCTCTCCGCCGTCCCCAGCAGCGGGGCCCACTCGTTCCTCGGTGGGTTGCTCCGCAACCGCGCGGGCCGGCGTCCGGGGCGGACCGCTCGCGGGCCGGCGGCGGACTTCCCCGACTACGAGGGTTTCTCCCAGGAACTGCCGGAGTTCGGACCGGGAACGCGGGTCCGGCATGCGAAGTGGGGCGAGGGCGTCGTGCTGGAGCTCGCCGGGACCTCGGGTGACGCCATAGCGCGCATCAGATTCGCCGATGACGTTGAGAAGCGCATCATGGTAAGGTACGGGAAGCTGGAGGTCATCTCGGACTGACGGGAGGACAAAGGTGGCGGTCGAGAAAGGTGATGTCGAGCACGTGGCCACGCTGGCCAGGCTCGCGTTCACGGAAGAGGAACTGGTCGCGTTCACGACCGAGATGAACGGGATTCTCGCCCTCTTCGAGGAACTAGAGGGAGTCGACACGGACGGTGTCGAGCCGGCTTTTCGTGTCCTGCGCCGGAGGAACGTCTTCCGCGGCGACGAGCCGGGGGAGATGCTCCCGTCCGATGAGGCTCTTGCCAATGCCCCGGACAGGCACGAAGATGCGTTCCGGGTACCGGCCGTCCTTCCCAACGACTAGCGTTCCCCTGCAGGCAGCGGCGGCTTGAGTCGCCGCTCCGGGCAGGGCCGGGCGCCGACGTGTGGTAAGAAGTGAAACTCTACGAACTGACATTCTCCCAGATACGCGCGGGCCTTCTCGAGGGCGATTTCTCATCGCGGGAGCTCGCCGAGTCGGTGCTCGATCGTGTCGAGCGGGTCGAACCCGCCGTGTCCGCGTTCGTCACCGTCCGTGACCGCGGTGAGATCCTCGCCGAGGCCGCGGTGGCAGACGAGAGGCGCGCGGCCGGAAAGCGTCAGGGCGCGCTGTGCGGCGTTCCCGTCGCCGTCAAGGACAACATCTCCACCAGAGGTCTTGCCACGACCTGTGGCTCGCGGATGCTCGAGAGCTACGTACCTCCGTACGACGCGACCGCGGTCTCGCGCCTCCGGGACGCGGGCGCCATCCTCGTCGGCAAGACGAACATGGACGAGTTCGCGATGGGCTCGTCCAACGAGAACTCCGCGTTTCGCGCCACCCGCAATCCCTGGGACGCCGGGCGGGTGCCTGGCGGCTCGAGTGGGGGTTCGGCCGCCGCAGTGGCGGCCGGAGAGGTGCCGCTCGCCCTCGGCTCCGACACCGGCGGGTCGGTGCGACAGCCCGCGGGATTCTGCGGTGTCGTCGGCGTCAAACCGACCTACGGGCGGGTCTCCAGATACGGGCTCGTCGCCTTCGCCTCCTCGCTGGACCAGATAGGAACCATGTCGAGAGACGTCGAGGGGGCGGCCGCGCTCCTCGAGGCCATAGCGGGGGAGGACCCGCGGGATTCGACCACCGCTGCCGAGCCGGTGCCGCGCCTTCTGTGGGACGCCGGGGTCGACCTCAAGGGGCTGGCCGTGGGTGTCCCAGACGAGTACTTCTCAGACGGGCTGGACCCCTCGGTTGCGGAGAAGGTGAGGGACGCGGTCGAGATCATCCGGAGTCTCGGCGCTTCCGTGGAGACGATCTCCATCCCGCATCTCAGGTTCGGCATCGCGGCGTACTACCTTGTGGCCGACGCCGAGGCGTCGGCGAACCTGGCCCGGTACGACGGGGTCAGGTACGGCCACCGCTCGGACCACGCGGAGGACCTCGACGCCCTCTATTGGATGAGCAGAAGCGAGGGGTTCGGAGCGGAGGTCAAACGGCGGATCATGCTGGGGACGTACGCGCTCTCGGCCGGCTACTACGACCAGTACTACTTGAAGGCGCAGAAGGTCCGCACGCTCCTGGCGCGGGACTTCGAGAAGGCCTTCGAATCCGTCGACGTGTTGGTCGCGCCGACGTCACCGACGACGGCGTTCGCACTGGGAGAGCGGGTCCATGACCCCGTCAGCATGTATCTGTCCGACGTCTACACGGTACCGGTCAATCTGGCGGGTCTTCCGGCCCTGTCGGTCCCGTGCGGGTTCTCCGCGTCGGGTCTTCCCGTCGGGCTTCAGATAGTGGTCGACAAGTTCCGGGAGCCTGTCATGTTCCGGGTAGCGCGGGCTTACGAGCGCGCGGCGGGCGCGTTCCCGGCCCCGCCCGGGCTGTAGGAGGTCGCACTGGAGTATGAATCCGTCATAGGCTTCGAGGTTCACGCGCAGCTCGCGACTCGCACCAAGATCTTCTGTGCGTGCTTGAACGAGACGGGCGGGCCGCCGAACACGCGCACGTGCCCCGTGTGTCTTGGGATGCCGGGCGCGTTGCCCGTGCTCAACGAGGCCGTTGTGGATCTGGCTACCGCGGTTGCGCTGGCCCTGAACGCGTCCATCTCGAAGCGGGCCGGCTTCGCCCGCAAGAACTACTTCTACCCCGACCTGCCCAAGGGTTATCAGATCACCCAGCACGCCGAGCCGCTGGCGAGAGACGGGCACCTCGACATCGAGCTCGAAGGTCGGATTCTGCGCGTCGGCATACACCAGATCCACATCGAGGAGGACGCGGGCAAGAGCGTGCACTCGGAGCACTCTGATTGCGGCAGCAGTCTCATCGACATGAACCGGTGCGGCGTACCCCTGGTCGAGATCGTGACGCACCCGGACCTCAGGGACATCGACGAGGCCGACGCGTTCCTGAACGAGCTCAGACGCATCCTGGTCTGTCTCGGGGTGACCACGGGAGAGATGCATGAGGGGAGTCTTCGCTTCGACACCAACATCTCGGTCCGGCCGCTGGGCGCGACGGAGATGGGCGCGCGAACCGAGATCAAGAACCTCAACTCGTTCAGGGCGGTCCGCAAGGCGCTGGCTTACGAGGCCGACAGGCAGTCCCGCGTGCTGCGGGGCGGTGGGAAGGTCGTTCACGAGACGCTCCTGTGGGACGAATCGAGAGAGCGTGCCGTTCCCATGCGTTCCAAGGAGGGCGCATCGGACTACCGCTACTTCCCCGAGCCTGATCTGGTCGACTTCGAGATCGACGAGCGCCGTCTCGAGCGCGTGAGGGAGTCGATGCCTGAACTGCCGGGCGCGTCGCGTCGGCGTCTGGTCGAGGTCTACGCGATCCCGGAGTATGACGCGTTCGTGCTGACGGCGGAGCCCTCGATGCTCCGCCTGTACGAGAGCACGGTCGGCGCTCTGCTGAAACGACTGGGACCCGACGCGCCTCCCAGCGCCGCCAAGACCGTCAGCAACTGGGTGATGGTGGTCCTCGCGGGCCATCTCAACGAGCGCGGTATCACGCTCGCGGAACTGTCGGCGCGGGTGGAGTCGCGCGGCCCGACCGACGGGCAGGACGGCGCCTCCGCTCTGCCGTCGCGTCTGGCGGATGTGATTGCGCTGCGCCTGCTCGGTGAGGTGAGCGAGCCGGCCGCCCGTCGGCTGTTCGAGGCCGCGATGGAGTCGACTCAGCCGGTCGACGAGCTTGTGGAGACGCTGGATCTCAGGACGGTGTCTGACGAGGACGCCCTGAGGTCACTGGTCCGGGAGGTGCTCGCCGCACATCCGGACGAGGTGGCGCGCTACCACGCGGGGACGATGAAGCTCATGCGGTTCTTCGTCGGGCAGGTACTGGGGCGAACAGGCGGGAAGGCCGACCCCGAGCTTGCAGCGCGCATTCTTCTGGAGGAACTGAGGTCCGGGGGGACGACTTGAGAGACATCGTAAGCGCCGGCGCGACGCGGATCATCCTGACCGGCTTCCTGTGCGCGGCCCTTCTGGGTGGGTGTGGTAGTGGCGATGGCTCCGGGGACGCCGACGGCTCCGCCGGTCTCGCGCAGTGGGAGAAGCCGGGCGGACGGTGGCATCCGGTGCGCGAGGGCGCACTGACGAGTGAGCAGGTGGAGGAGATGGAGCGGCTGAGGTCGCTCGGATACCTCGCCGGCTCGACCGAGGCGCCCGACGTCTGGGGCGTTACGGTCTACGACGAGGCGAGGACGTGGGACGGCCTCAATCTCTACACGTCCGGGCACACGGCGGGCGCGACTCTGATGGACATGCGTGGCAACGTGCTCCACGAGTGGAATCACAGCTTCCTGGACGCATGGCGAGCCGGACAGGGTGGTGAACTCCCGAAGTCGAGCAAGGGCTCGGGGTTCTGGCGTCGCGCGTACCTGTTCGAGAACGGCGACGTTCTGGCCATCTTCGACGGGCACGCCATAATCAAGGTGGACAAGGACTCCCGGCTCATCTGGGCGCAGTTCGGGGGATTCCACCACGACCTCGACGTGATGGAGGACGGGCGCATCTACGTCCTCCTGCGAGAGCCTCGCATCGTGCCCAGGATCCACCCGGACAGCCCGATCATCGAGGAGTTCATCGTCGTGCTGGACGCGGACGGCAACGAACTCGAGCGCGTCTCGCAGCTTGAGGCGATCGAGAGAGCCGGCAGGCAGGACCTGCTGGAGGGCATGAAGGAATCCGGTGACATCTTCCACACGAACACCATCGAGGTTTTGGACGGCAGGCTGGCCGATCGGCACCCCGCGTTCCGCGAGGGGAATGTCCTCATCTGCATCCGGGAACTCGACAACATCGCCGTGATCGACATGGCGAGAGAACTGGTCGTGTGGGGAGTGGAGGGGCCGTGGCTCAAACAGCATCAGCCGACGGTCCTCGACAACGGCCACATGCTCATCTTCGACAACGGCGGTAGCCGGGGCGCGTCGAGGATCATGGAGTTCGACCCCATCACCAGAGAGATCGTCTGGGTGTACAAGGGAGACGCGGACAACGTCTTTCTCTCCCCGCAGTGCGGGTCCAACCAGCGGCTGCCGAACGGCAACACGCTGATAAGCGAGACCGATCGCGGGCGCGCCATCGAGGTGACGCCCGAGCACGAGATCGTGTGGGGGTACATCAACCCCGCTCAGGCCGGTGATGAAGGACGGTACATCGCGTCTCTGTTCGAGGTCATCAGGGTCCCGCCTCAGTATGTGGCGGGGTGGCTCGACCATGAGTAGCGTCGAACCAGAGCAGGCGTGCCGTCACCGCCGGGACGTGCCCCAACGCCGCACTATCGGTCGCGTCGCGTCGCAGGCTGTGGAGATCGTGATCGCCATCGCGCTCACGACGATTGCGGGATGCGGAGGGTCGGGCGCCCGCAGCGGGGGCGAGCTGACGAGCGTCGCTCCCGGCAGTTCTTTCCCGGCTGTGACTCCCAACGGCGCGTGGTGCTGGTTTGCCGATCCCCGCGCCATCACCGTTGAGGGCGAGCACAGAAGAACGTACACGGGTTGGGTGGACAACCAGGGTGCCGTGAGCGTGGCCTCGATCGACCACGAGAGCGGTGACGTCCGCGCCACCGCCTTCGAGGCCTTCAGAGAGCAGGACGACCACGCGAGTCCCGCCATCATGATCAGGCCCGACCGTCACCTGCTCGTGTTCTACTCGGCTCACGGCGGAGATGAGCTGCTCTATCGCGTGTCGCTGAGACCGGAGGACGTCACCTCCTGGAGCGAGCCTGGCGTCGTGCCGCTCGACGACGTGCCCGTTGGCTACGGCCTGACGTATCCCAATCCGATTGTGCTGTCCGGGGAGGACGACAGGATCTTCCTCTTCTACCGGGGGCACGACCGCAGGCCTCGGTTCGTCTTCACGCTCGAGGGTGGCGGGTGGAGCGACGAGCATCAGCTCGTACGGACCGAGCGTGGCGACTCCTACGCGAAGTACGCGTCGGACGGCGAGAAGACCATACACATCGCTTTCACGTACGGACACCCCCAAGGGCGGCCGTCCAACAGCCTGTACTACGCGAGGTACAGGGACGGCCGTTTCGAGCGCGCCGACGGGTCAGACATCTGCAGCATCGCGGAGCTCCCGTTCGAGCCAGCCGACGCCGACACCGCGTACGATGCGGTCGCGGGCGGCGCAAGGGCGTGGGTGTGGGACGTCGCCGCGGACTCCGACGGGCACCCGGCGATCGTGTACGCCGTCTTCCCGCGTCCGTCCGACCACAGATACCGCTACGCGTGCTGGGACGGTGACTCCTGGATCGACCACGAGATTGCTCGGGCGGGGCCGTGGTTCCCGGACACCCCGCCGGGTCAGGAGGAGAAGGAGGTCTACTACTCCGGGGGCGCAGCGCTGGATCACGGTAATCCGTCCGTCGTCTATCTCTCCCGGTCGGTTCGCGGCGTGTTTGAGGTCGAGCGGTGGGTCACCCCGGATCGCGGAAAATCCTGGCGGTCGGAAGCAGTCACGTCCGGGTCGTCGGTGGGCAACGTGAGGCCCGTCGTCCCGAGGCATCACACGCCAGACGGGCCCGGGCTGCTCTGGATGTCCGGCCCCTACGTGAGCTACACCGACTACGGCACCTCCATCCGTATGGCGCCCGCCGCGTCCTCCCCGGTTCATTGACCGTTGACGTTCGCGTAGTGCGCCGGGCCTGGTGCGCAGCGCCGGGGTCCGGGTGTATCCGAGCGGAGGGCTGATCATCGGTGGCGGTTCAGTCCGTCGCCCGCAGCCATTCCTCGGGGAGGGCATCAAGCACGGCCTCGGCCACCGCCCTCTGTCCGTCCGGCGCCCAGTGGGAATCGTTCAACAGGTATGTCTCTGCGGAGTCCGCGATGGCCAGCATTGTCTCCATGGCGTCGATTGTCCGGACTCCGTGCTGCTCAGCCACGCGGTTCTGCATGTCGCGCGCTCGTTTGGACAGTGACGTGACAAGCCGTGCCTTCCAGCCACCTGCTATCTCCGACCGATGCGGAATCGAGACCTGAAGCACCCTGAGACCGTGCTCCGCGCAGGCGGACAGAAGCTCGTTCATGCACTTCGTCGCGGCATCAACGGCTTCCCCGCTTGAGTTTGCGATCTTGAAACGCATTGCCGAGGTCCTGCGGTCCACGAACCTCGCGAGCGCGCTCCTTCCCATGACCCACGCGAGGACCGGGTTCCTCCTGCTCAGTTCCGGCGAGTAGTCCGTGAGACGGTCGGGCGCGAATCGCAGGATGCGGAGATCGTCAGCAGGGTCGTTCGCGAGGCTGAACGTGGAGACGACGATGTCAATCTCAACATGGGAAAGCACGCGCTCGAGCATGGCGCGCTGCTGGTAGAGCCCGTAGCCGGGCACCCCGGCGTTCAGCACCTCGACGGAGACGCCGGGGTACCTCTCCACGATCATCGCCTCCAGCTGCCGCGGAAACGCCTCGTCCTTCTGAACACCCCAGCCGAACGCGTACGAGTCGCCGAGGACGAGGATTCTCAAACAGGGCTCGCGCCCGAGATTGATAGGGGGGTTCCTCAGTCCCAGCTCGTTCGTTTCCAGGGGTGTCGGGTGAGGCCCGGCCCGAAAGAGGCCTCGGGACGACGCGGGGAAGATCCAGCCGAGTAGCGAATCCCGGTCGCAGGTGATGGAGTCGACCGATCGGGTCTCGGCACGCTCCGGCGGCGACAGGCGCCGCACGATTCGAACGGTGAGTTCCAGGCTCAGGACCGCGACCAACACGGCCAGGGCGGAGACCCCAACCTGCTGCAGGAAGTGAATGAACCCGGGTCGAGCACGCATCTGGAAATCTCCCAGGACCGCGGGTGAGCCGCCGAATCGGCAGAAACCCGGCCCGGGCCGTGCGCAAACGCTGCAACTTCCGGAGGATTGGATCGTCGTCACGCTCAGCGCGGGTCGCAGGCGGTCAGACCGTGCACATGATGACCCACTCGGGGGATTCTGAAGGTCTACCTAAAACCGAATGATATCAGTAGTGGGAGGCCTGGGTCAAGAGTGGGGCCCCGTCGTCCGGGGAGTTCTCTCGTTGACGCCCCGCACGGAGCGCCCTATATTGGGGGCAGATGTGGCACGATGACGATTCCCACGGAGGAACGACATGGAGAAGGACACGGTCGGTGGCGCCACGGGCATTGACGGCTATCTGTTCAGGTTGATAGCCACGTTCGAGGCGGCCGCAATGCAGCAGCTCGGGAAGATAGCACATCCTCTGACCGGCGATGTGGAGGTGGACCTCCCGAGCGCGAGCGACTCGATCGAGATGCTCGCTGCCATCCAGCGCAAAACGGACGGCAACCTCAATGCGGATGAGAAGCGACTGCTGGAACATGTTCTGTATCAGCTCAGGATGAACTACGTCGATGTGGCGAAGGAGCGGGGAGAGGCCAAGGCGGAAGAGGCGCCGGCCGGTGATGCGGATGGCCCCGATGCCGGGGAGGCCGGGACGGCTTCCGATGAGCCCGCCACCGGTGCCGCTTCCGATGAGCCGAAGACCAAGGCCGCTGCCGGCGAGCCTGCGGCCGGGGCAGTTCCCGATACGGGGGAGGAGCAGACCGGATGAGACGGTCCGGGCGGATCTCCCGCTTTCCGAGAGGCCTCGTGCGTGGTCTGACCGGGCACGTCGTACTGGTTGCCTCGCTCCTGATGCTCCTGCTGCCGGCCGCCGCCGGCCTGCCGGGGTGGGACGGAGGCGCTTCGCCCGGCGGCTCCGACCTCCTCCTTGTGCGGACGGCCAGTCTCCAGACCAGAGGTGTGCTGACGGTCCGTGTGGCAGGAGACCACTACAAGTCGCTGGACGCCGCTGAGTTCCTGGGAGAGGAAAAGGCCGGCCGGTACACCACCCTGTGCGCAGGGGCCTCATACGGACTGACGACGTGGCTCGAACTCTCGGCCCGCGTGCCCATGCGGCGCACCGTCTGGGGCGACGGCGGCAGTTCTCAGGACGCGTCAGGACTCGATTCGCCGGTGATCGGCGTCAAGCTGGGGGTGCCGGTCGACTGGTCCGTGCTGTCGTTCGCCCTGGACGGGCGCGTGGGTCTGCCCGTCGGGTCTGAACTCAGGCTTGACGGGGCGGACGGTGGCAGTTTTCACCTGACCGGCGGTTCCGATACCGATTGGGAGGCCGCTTTGCTGGTGACTGCGGACTTCACGGACCGGCTGCCAGTCAGGCTCCACGCGAACGTGGGATGGGCGTCCCACGGGAACGAGGCCTTCGGACGGCGTTTCTTCCCCGACCACTACCCCGCGGTCCCGGAGGGCGGAGACGGCACCGACAACGATGCCGTACTCCTGCGTTGCGCCGTCGAGTTCCCCGGGCGGAAGGTCGATCTGTTCACCGAGTTCCGGCGGGACATCCTGAACGGGAGAGAGCTGGTTGCTCTCAAGGAGAACCCCCTGACCATCATGCCGGGTGTACGTGTACGATTCGGCTCCAGCTGGATCGCGACCGGCGGGTTGTCATTCAGCATCGCCAGCGACGACCGCTCCACGCCGGCCTTCGACCCTCACGAGGCCTATCCCGACTGGGAAACTACGCTGATGGTCGCATACGCGTGGCCCGTCTTCGCTGCGGACACTGACGGGGACGGCATCCCCGACTTCCGGGACGAGTGTCCCACGGACGCCGAGGACGTGGACGGCTTCCTCGACGACGACGGCTGTCCCGATCTGGACAACGACTTGGACGGCATCCCCGACGGCCTCGACGGCCAGCCGCTTCTGATGGAGGACTACGACGGGTTCGAGGATGAGGACGGCGTGCCGGACCTTGACAACGACGGCGACGGCATCGTCGACGAGCGCGACATGTGCCCCGATGAGCCGGAGGACCTGGACGGGTTCGAGGACGAGGATGGATGTCCGGACGACTAGGTGAAAGCGGGAAGCAGGTTCACAGAAACCCGGTGCCGACCGTCGACATCATCATCGAGCGCCGGGGCGGCATCGTGCTGATAGAGAGGCGCAATCCGCCGCCCGGGTGGGCTCTGCCGGGCGGGTTCATCGACCGCGGGGAGAGCGCGGAGGACGCCGCGGTCCGCGAAGCCCGTGAAGAGACCGGCCTGACGCTCGTCGACCTCCACCAGTTCCACGTCTACTCGGACCCGGCCAGGGACCCGAGGCTACACACCATCACCACGGTGTTCGTTGCTCGCGGACTGGGGAACCTGTCCGCCGGGGACGACGCGGCCGGCGCGCGCGTGTTCGATCCCGCCGGGCTTCCCGGGGACGTGGCGTTCGATCACCGTGAGATAATCACCGATTACATCTCGGGCAGGTGGGACCGGCCGTAGCGGTGGCCGGCACGCTGTGCGGAAGGCTGTCCGGCACGCTGTGCGGAAGGCTGTCCGGCACGCTGTGCGGCAGGCTGTCCCGCGGCGGGGGCCATGGGGCGTTCGTTCGCGGTTCAGCCTTCGTTCTTCCCCTCGAGGTCCTTGGCCTCGTTCCACACGCGGTCCATCGCCTCGAGCCCGATCTCGCTCAGGTCCCTGTCTCTGAACCTGTCCTCGATCAGAGCGAACCGTCTGCGGAACTTGAGGTTCGTCTTCCTCAGCGCGGCTTCCGGATCGACCTCGAGCGTGCGCGCGACATTGACGATGGCGAAGAGGAGGTCACCGAGTTCCTCTTCGTACTTCTCCACGCGTTGGTCCGATATCTCCTCCCGAAGTTCGGCCAGCTCCTCATCGACCTTCGCCAGAACATCCGCCAGTCTCTCCCAGTCGAATCCGACTGCGGCCGCCTTCTCCTGGAGTCGGCGGGCGGTGAGCAGGGCGGGGAAGTCCCGCGGCAGTCCGTCGAGGATGGACGTCCGTTCCGAGTGGCTCTTCTCGGTGAGCTTCGTCGTTTCCCAGTGGGTTCGCACCGCGTCCGGCGTCGATGCTACCTTGTCACCGAAGACATGCGGGTGACGACGCCTGAGCTTCGCGTCGATTCCGTCGACGACCGAAGTGAGGTCGAATCGATTCTCCTCCTCCGTCATCCTGGCTATGAACACGATGAGGAACAGCAGGTCGCCCAGCTCGTCACGGAGCTCCTCGTCGTTATCGGCGTCCATGGCCTCGAGGACCTCGTGGAATTCCTCTACGAGATGAGGGCGAATGGTGGCCACGGTCTGCGCGCGGTCCCACGCGCACCCGCCCGGCGAGCGGAGCGTGGCCGTCAGATCGACGAGCCTCTGGAAGGCGTCACTGGACTTGCTTGACATCTGGTCTGTTCCTCTCTGTTGCCGGGTGTCTGTCGGTGGAGGCCGGGCAGCGGTCGCCTGTGGTGGCCGCAGGATAGACGGCACATGGCTACTATGTCGTCTTCACGCGCGGCGGGCGAGCGTGCGGCACGAATGTAACGATACTAGAGCATCGGCCGCTTTTCAATCGCAAGTCGCTGTCTGGTGCGCACGCTGGACGGACAGGCCGCTGAGCGCCGGCCCTTTGAGCTGCGGCGAAAGAGAACTTGAGGGCGTTTGCTCTTTGATACGAACAGACGGGCGGCAGGGCACGTCAGGCGAAAGAACTTGCGGCCCCATAGGTGCTGTGCTACTTAGTATGGGTTTGGTGCGGGCCGGACGTCAGAAACCTCGGAAAGGGTGCGCCGTGCGATTCTCCACGTGGGTTGAGATCGACCTGGATGCCTTGGCGCACAATATCGGCGAGGTGCGAGCGCGTATCGCGGCCGGCGATAGGATCCTGCTCGTAGTCAAGGCGGACGCCTATGGCCACGGAGCGGTGGAGGTGTCGCGGGCGGCCGTGACGGCAGGCGTCGATATGCTCGGTGTCGCGACGCTCCAGGAGGGAATTGAGCTCAGGCAGGCCGGGATCGCATCTCCGATCCTCATTCTGAGCCCACCTATGGAGAGCGAGACGCGAGACGTCATCGAGTACGACCTCGCGTGCAGCGTCCCGAGCCTGGCAATAGCGCGGGCTCTGTCCCGTGTCTGCGTCGATCGTGGCAAGACCGGTTCCGTGCACGTGGAAGTCGACACGGGCATGGGGCGAAGCGGTGTCGGACTGGAGGAGGCTCTTCCGTTCGTGACCGCCGTGGGGAAGCTCCCCAGTCTGTCTTTGGACGGCATCTACACGCATTTCCCCGCTTCGGACGACGATGCGGCATTCACAAGAGACCAGGTGTCGGAGTTCGCGCGCTTGCTGGAGCGGCTGGACAGGAAGGGGATAGCGGTTCCCCTGAGGCACGCGGCCAACAGCGCTGCCCTGCTCGGCGTGACGGAATCACTCGCCGCGCCTTTGAACATGGTTCGACCGGGCATCATGGTCTACGGCCTCAGGCCCTCCAGTGGCTCGTCGGAAGATGCACAGCTTGTGCCCGTGATGACCTTCAAGTCCCGGATAGCCCAGATACGAGAGCTGCCGGAGGGGCATCCGATCAGCTATGGCATGACCTTCAGGACTCCGCGGGCGATGCGGATAGCGGTGATCCCCGTGGGCTACGGGCACGGATACAGCTGGAGGCTCTCGAACACGGGCGAGGTGCTCGTGCGCGGCGAGAGGGCCCCCATCGTCGGGCGCGTGACCATGGACGTGACGCTCGTTGACATCGATGCGCTTCCTGACGCGCGTGTTGGGGACGAGGTAGTGCTTTTCGGGCAGCAGGGAGTTGGGGAGATCACGGTGGACGAGGTCGCCGCCCGCGTGGGCACGATCAACTACGAGATCATCTGTGGGATCGGCAAAAGGGTCACCAGGGTCTACATCAAGAGCGGCGAGACCGTAGGAATGCGGACGCTCACAGAGCGCAGGGCGGTTGGGAGAGGGCGGTGGGCGGACGAGAAGTGAGTTTCGTTGGCCTTGCGGTGGGCCGGGACGGTGAGTGAA
>DAOWCM010000271.1 GCA_030639555.1 Candidatus Eiseniibacteriota bacterium
CCGAGAACCCGGTCATCCACACGCGGTCGTCATCGACGTTGAGCTCGCGCTTCACGGTGCGGACGAGGCTGTTGATGTTCGTCATCCCCACCTCGTCAAACCAGGTGGCGCCCGCCTGCCCGAAGGGGAACACCGAGATCCAGCCGCGCTCGAGGGCGAGTGCGCCCTGCTCGCTCTCGGTCACATATCCGAGGGGGTCGTCGTGGACCTCCGCCGAACCCACGCCGCCGTGCAGAACCACGAGAAGAGGAGTGGGCACCGACGGATCGTAGTCTGGAGGAATCTGAAGCACCCACGGCCGCTCGACAGTGTCGATGCACACCGTCATTCTGAGAACGGCCTGCCCGACCGTATCCGCGGGCGGTAACGTGGTGGACCGGATACGTGTCGCGACCTCCTGCCACGAGGGCGCGTAGTCCAGGACGTCGGCGATCAGCGACGCGCGATCCGCATCGTCCGGGGCCGCGACCAGCGCGTCCAGCGCTTCTTCCCAGCCTGCCTCCGCCCGGGAGCCACCGACACCTGAGAACGTGACTACGACCGCCAACAGCAACGTGATCGAGAAGCGCATGGTCCTCCTCCTGTTGGAATGTGGTGCGTAGGCTCGGGGCCGGCGGGCCGCCGAGAGCGGTCCGGATGCGCGGGAGTCGCCGGCGAACGAACCGGACGAGCACCTGTCGCTCAGCGCCCACGCTCTTCCAGCTGGACGCGGAACGTGTCGTACACGTGTCGGAGACGGTAGCGGACCACCTTGTTCTGCTGGTGGTTCTCCCTGACGTCCGGCAGTAGCGCCCACTCGGCCGTCTCCTCGGCCAGGCTTTCCCTGAGCTGCCACTCGTGGGAGAAACCTCTCCACTCAAGCGCACGCAGCGCGTCCGTTTGCCCCACGGTCAGAAGTGAGGGATCGAATTCGTCGATGAGGCCAGGGACTATGACGAAGCTGTCGCTCTGCGCGAACTCCATCGCCAGCGATATGTCGGTGCCGTCGAGGTCGGTCCGCTCAATCAGGGCGACCTTGAACGCGCGAGCGTTCTCAAAGCTCTTCCCCTTCAGTTCCTCGAGTGAGAGGCTCGCGACGCCTTCCGCCGAGACCCTCTCGAGAACCGCCTCACTCAGCCGGAACGGCGTCGGGCGGACCACGCTCAGTCCGAAAACGTTCTGCAGGAAGAACAGCCCCAGGAACGCGAGCACCGCGGCTATCGCCGGCGTTGCCGCCCATCCGCCCGCCACCTTGCCGAGTACGCTGTAGCGCACGCCCCTGCCGCCCTTCACGACGGCTATACCGATGACGGCCCCGATGACAGCCTGCGAACTCGAAACGGGAACGAGCGGGATCGTGGGAAGCCCGTGAGTCAGAAGCCAGCTCTCCAGCGACTGCGACGAGAACAGGAAGAGGACGAGGGCCTCCGCCAGAACAACGACGAGCGCAGTCACCGGAGTCAACCGGAAGAGCCCCTTCCCCACGGTCATCATCACGCGGCGCGAGTATGAGAGCACACCGATCGCTATGGCGAGCCCGCCCACGAGGAAGAGAAGCCGTACGGTGTCGACGGTGAAGAGGCCGGCGATGTCGACCGAGCGCACCGGGAACGCCGGAACGAACGCGCCCATCACGTTTGCGATGTTGTTGGCGCCAAGCGCGTAGGCGCCGAAGGCGCCGGCAACGATGAGACTGGTGCGGGTTATCGCGTCCAGCTCCAGGAGATGAACCGGCCAGCGCGCGATGATGCGCCGCGCCCCCAGGTAAAAGACAGCAGCGAAGACGGCCGCGAGAAGCGGGCAGACGACCCACGTAGACACGATTTTGATGAGCGAATCTACATCTGTCTGTGAACCCGTGAAGACGTTCCAGCCGAGGATGGCGCCGACAATCGCCTGCGAGACCGAGACCGGCAGTCCGACCTTGGTCATCCACAGGACGGCGAGAGCCGCCGCAAGGGCGACCATGAAGGATCCGCCCAGCGCGTTCACCGCGCCGAGCTGCCCCAGCGTATCAGTGGTCCCGGCCCCGGAGATGACGGCTCCGAGAACCACGAAGATGCCGCAGAAGATGGCCGCGGTCCTGAAGCGCACCATTCTGGTGGCGACGGCCGTGCCGAACACGTTGGCCGCGTCGTTGGCGCCCAGCGACCATCCGAGAAACAGCGCGCTCGAGAGGAAGAGCAGTATCATCAGATCGACCGTTTGATCGCGGAGATGGACAGCCGTTCGCTGACATCCTCGGCTTCGTCGGCGACGGTGTCGATGTGCCTGACGAAGCTGCCGCGGTGTATCTTGCACGCGAGTTCCGCATCCATCTCGAATATCCTGCGCCTCAGCCGCTCCGCGACCGTGTCGGCCTCCTTCTCCCAGAACGAGACCTTGTGTACGAAATCGGTCACGGCTGCGGTCCGGAAGAACGCCCGGATGCCCATGACGAGCTCCTGCACGGCCCGATTGCCGTAGTCGGCGAGTTCGAGGAAGTCAGCATCCAGCTCGTCCGGGATGTCTGGACGCTCCGCGGAGACTTGTGTGAGCGTGACCTTCGCCGCGTTGATCACCTCATCGGTGTTCTCGAGGATGCCCAGCACGTCTCCGCGCGACTCCGGGATCAGAGTCTCCGCATACAGCTGTCGTTTGATGTCCCTTCGAAGCTCGTCGGCGTGGTTCTCGAGCTCGCCGACCTGCTGTCTGCGGGACTCGAACTCCTCGAGCCGCCCCTCCAGATAGTCCTTGATCGCCTCAAGGAAGAGAAGCCCCACCTGGCTGGTGTGATTCAGGTACTCATCGATCTGCGACTCCAGCAGCTTCGTCTTGGCGAAGATCCTCGTCATGGCGTTCACCTTTCGATTGCCGGTCTCACGGCTGAGGGGGCGGTGTCGCCGGGTGCCGGACCGCTCCGGCACCCGCCGCCGCCCCACGCCATAGAAGCACGTCGGTTGGCAAGTTAGGGCGACTGTTCGATAGAATAGCGGTCAAGCGAGCAGCATTCAAGCCAAGTCTGCCGGCATTCCAGCCGGGTCCCGTGGAATCAGGGCCGGCATCTGAGCCGGGTCCTATGGAATCGCGGCCCTCGTTCGCGCCCGGTCCCATGGAGTTACGCTTGCAAATATGCCCATATAGCAATATACTATGTTCATGTCTGCGGCGCTGCCCCGATCCGAAGCACCGGAGCGGCGATTCAACCCGAACAACGGTAAGGAGCGACCGAGGTGCCGGAAGAGACGGAGCTGCAACCCGCTGCCACCACGCGGAACGACACCGTGCAGGAGGAACGCCGTGGTCTGAGGAACCAGGCCAGGCTGTTCCGAGCGCTCGGGCACGAGTCGCGGCTCGTCATCCTCACCCACCTCGCGGAGAGCGAGTGCTGCGTGTGTGATCTGGCCGAGGTAACAGGACTCGACCAGTCCACCGTCTCGAAGCACCTCGCCCTCCTCAGCAGCAACGGCATCGTCGACAGCGAGCGACGCGGACACCACGTCTACTATCACGTGATCGCACCGTGGGTGACTGAGCTTCTGCGCGCGCGTCCGTGGGCGCAGGAAAAAGAGGAGTAAGCGCTTGGACTGGAAGAGAGACGGGAAGTTCGTTCTCATTGTTGCCGCCGTCTTCCTGATGTTCTACCTGGTCCCGATGGACGTCGGTAGGATCGGGAACGCGGTCACTGAGGCCCTCGCGCTCGTGCAGTGGTACGTCCGCGAACACATGCTGATGGGTCTCCTGCCGGCGCTC
>DAOWCM010000450.1 GCA_030639555.1 Candidatus Eiseniibacteriota bacterium
GTCGGTCTACGGAACGTCCTCGGGCGAGTTCCTGGTAGTCACCAGGACGCCTGGGGGAGTGATGCTCGAGGGCTGTGACGGCGACGAGGAGTGGAAGATCGACCTTCCAGGCACGGTCTTCAACTTCCACGCGAAGGACTCGCGCGACCGCTGGATGACCGATCCGCAGTTCCCGCTCAAGATGCGACACTACTTCCCACACATGGAGGTCGTGGGTCTGGATGTCTGGGGCGGCGATATGGTCTTCGTGGTCGAGACGGACGGGGAGGAGCTGCACCGCCTGGGCTTCGACGTCGACACGGGCCTGTTGATCAGGCTGGGCTACAACCGCGAGCTGCGCGACTACCGGGAGGTGGACGGCGTGACGATGCCCCACCGCGTCGTGTACTCGCGCAAGGGCGGGTCGAGCACCTTCGTTCTCGATTCGGTGGTGCACAACACGGCGATAGACAGGACCCTCTTCTCGCTTGCGAAGTAGCTGTTCGTGAGCCGCGCGGGCGCCATCCTTGAGCCGGGCCCGCAGCCAGCCAAGTCCCGTCCCCGCCGGGGGTTCGTCCTCCTGAGTGAGGTCGCGGAGCGAGCCGCCCATAGGTGAGCGGCTTGCTCTTGCGCCCATGCTGTGGTATAATGATAAGTAGCTACTTCTAGACGAGTTAGGAGGGATTGCAATGTCTCCGAGACGGAGAGTGATGTACGCGGCGGCCGTCGCTGCCGCTCTGGCACTCGCGCTGACGGCGCAGGCCTGGGCCGTCGACCCCGCGCGAGCCTCGCAACTTGAGGGCGGCACGCAGAAGCTCTGGGTTTTCTTCACCGACAAGGGACTCACGAGGGCCGAGGAGCAGAGTGCGATAGACGCGTTCCGAGCGGAGCTGCCGGAGCGCGCGCTCAGGCGTCGCGCCAAGGTAGGTTTCGATGTCAACGTCAACGACCTCCCGGTGGCCGCCCGCTACGTGGAAGACGTGGCCGCGACGGGTGCTACAGTCGTCACGAGGAGCCGGTGGCTGAATGCCGTCTCGGTCAACGCCGACGGTGAGCAGGCGAAGGTGATCGCCGCTCTGCCTTTCGTGCGTGAGATGCGTCCGGTCGGGCGCGGCACGAAACGGCTGCCCGAGATAGTCCCTGCTGACGGCCAGCGTTCGCCCCGGCCGGAGGGACGCGTCCCGGACTATGGCGAATCCCAGGGCCAGCTCGAGCAGATACAGGTCGACCAGCTCCACGACAGTGGCTTCGACGGGACGGGCGTTCTCATCGCGATGCTCGACACCGGGTTCGATACCGACCACCAGGTCTACCGCCACCTGAACATCGTCGCCGAGCGTGACTTCATCAACGACGACGGTGAGACCGCCGATCAGCCGGGAGATCCCGAGGGCCAGGACGGTCACGGCACCGCGACGCTGTCGTGCGTCGGCGGCAAGTACCCTGGCGAGCTCTACGGAGGCTCCTATGCTGCCGGCTTCGTCCTTTGTAAGACCGAGATCCTCGACGAGGAGATCCAGACGGAAGAGGACTACTGGCAAGAGGCCATAGAATGGGCGGATAGCCTGGGCGCCGACGTCGTCTCCAGCTCACTGGGCTATCTCGAGTGGTACACTTACGAGGACATGGACGGCAACACCGCCGTCACGACCATTGCGGCGGACATGGCCGCGGCGCGGGGCATAGTCGTCGTCAACTCGATGGGCAACGAGGGCGACGACCCGTGGCTCTACATGATCGCGCCCGCCGACGGTGACAGCGTGCTGTCCATCGGCGCGGTCGACA
>DAOWCM010000366.1 GCA_030639555.1 Candidatus Eiseniibacteriota bacterium
ACCGGTGGGGACGTGGGCTGCGAAGGTCATCGACAGGAGGTACATGACGAGGCTGAGAACGAGTATCAGGAGGAACATCGGAATCCACCGCCGTCGTCCCATCAGAACTCTCCTCCGGGGATTCGGGCTATGCCCGGTCCTTTCCCGTCACTTCCATCACCGCCTCCACGATCGGCGTGTAGCCCGTGCACCGGCAGAGGTTCCCCGCGATCGCTTCCTTCACCTCGTCCTCGGTCGGGCTCGGGTTCGTCGCCAGAAGCTCGGACACCGCGAGCACGACGCCCGGTGCGCAGAACCCGCACTGGAAGGAGTTCCTGTCGATGAACGCCTGCTGCAGCTCGTTCGGTCCGTCCTTCGACAACGCCTCCACGGTGAGCACGCCGCGCCCGTCCGCCTCCACCGCGAGCACGAGACAGCTCCGGACGGTCTTCCCGTCCAGGATCACCGTGCACGCACCGCAGTCACCGCGCTCGCAGCCGACCTTGGGGCTCTTGATGCCGATTCTATCTCTCAGAACCTCGAGGAGTGTGTCGTTCGGCGCGACGTCGATGTCCCACTCCTCGCCGTTCACATTGAGCGTGATGCTGTGCTTCACGTTGAGCTCCTGGGTGTGTCGCGTCCACCCCGCGTGTGCCTCGCTTGCCCTCGCAGGTGCCTCGCTCGCTCCTAGATGTGCCGCGTACCGTACTCGGGCCCACCGCCGTTCAGCCGCGCCACGGCCGCCCGGATCCCGCGCTCGAGCATCACTTCCAGCATGTGCGTGCGGTACTCCGCGCTCGCCCTGATGTCGGTGATGGGCGAGGTCGCGCGCTCGATGGACTTCCTCGCGGCTTCGAGCATCTCTTCCGTTGGCTTATCGCCCTTGATGGCCGCCTCGAGCGTCCTCGCCCGCACGGGAGTCGGCCCAACCGCCCCGAACGCCACGCGGTACTCGTAGTCGGGACTGACGAGAACCGCGACGCTCGCCTGCGCGAGGTCCTCGCCGCGGTAGCGCCCCAGCTTGACGTAGCTACCACCGCAGGCCTGTGCTGAAGAGGACATCCCGAGCCCGACCACAAGCTCGCCCGACTGAAGGTCGGTCTTCTTCGGGCCCGTGAACCACTCCTCGATGTGCACGGTCCTCTCACCGCCCGGCCCCAGAATGAGCACCTGCGCGTCGTAGACCAGAAGCACCGGACCCGCGTCGCACGACGGCACCGCCGAGCAGACGTTGCCGACGACAGTCGCGCGGTTCCTGATGCCCTTTGACGCGACCTGCACGGCCATCTCGTAGAAGAGAGGGAAGCTCTTCCTGATGAGCTCCGATTCGATGAGGTCGGTGAACGTCACGAGCGGCCCGATGAAGAGCCTGTCGCCGGCGCGCCGGATGTCCGCGAGACCGTCGATCCCCTTGATGTCGACGAGGACCTCGGGTGCCAGACCCTCGTCCCTGAGCTGCGGCACGACGTCGGTGCCGCCGGCCAGGACCTGCGCGCCGTCACCGCGCTCGGCAAGGATGGCGACGGCCTCCTCGATGGTCCCGGGCTTCACATAGTCGAACTCGTGCGCGATGGGCATGCGCTACTCCTTCTCGTCGCCTTCCAGCCACGCCATTGCCTCGTCCATGTCGCGGAACACCGCGACGTCCGAGGGCGACTCGGCTTCCAGCTGCTGCGCGAACATCCGTGCCAGCCCGAAGCTCAGGTCGCGCCCAACCACTATGGCTGTGCGGGTTTCGGGCGGCGCCCCGCGGTGCTTCAGCACAGTGTCGACGACGCGCCGGATCTCCTCGCCCGTGAACGTCCCGACGCCCGCCTCGCGCACGTCGCACAGCGAGTTCCCCTCGGGTCTGTAGTCCGGCCGACGGTAGGCGTCCAAGAGCGCATTCTCAAGTTCGTCCGGCGTCAGCGTTCCGGTCGCCACGTGCATGCGCAATCCCGTCCTGCCGTCAATGGTCGTCTCGATCGGCACAGTGCACCTCGCTTCCTCGTTTACTCCGGAGGCTCACCCTCCAGCCAGGCCATCGCTTCCTCAGTGTCCCAGAAGACCATGACCCTGACATCTGCCGAGGCCACAAGCATCTGCTCATACATCCTCGCGAGACCGAAGCCCAAGTCACGGCCGACGACAACGGCCGTGCGGGCTCCTGGTGGGGCTCCACGATGCTTCGCCACGTAGTCGACAATGTCCTTGACGACGGCGTGCGAGAACTGCCCGAGGTCGGCCTGACGCAAGTCACACAGCGTATCCGCCTCGGGCCGGAAGTCGGGCCGAGCGTAGACCTCCCCTAGAGCATCTTTGAGTTCCTCCAGAGGCACGGTTCCGATCAGCACGTGCGTGCGGAGACCTGTCTCCGTGTCGATTCTGGTCTCAATGGGCACGGTGCACCTCGCTTCCTCGCCTACTCCGGCGGCAGCATCGCCACTATGCGGCACATCGAAGACTCGAGCTCTATCCCTCTGAGCGGGAAGCACCCGATCCAACAGCGCTTGTTGCTGACCTCCTCGATCTCACCGCCCAGGTTCTCGGCGTGGACCAGTCCCTTGGGGAAGAGCTTGAGGTGCATCACCTGGTAGTAGATCTCGGGCGGGAACATCTCGTCCCAGC
>DAOWCM010000342.1 GCA_030639555.1 Candidatus Eiseniibacteriota bacterium
CCGGTCCGCGCTCGCTGCAGCCCGCAACGACTCCAGCGATGAGAGCGGTCGCGAGCACGGCCGCGAGCAATCGAACGTGTCTTTGATGCAGATTCATGCGTTGTCCCTACTCGATGTAGCCCAGTGAACGCAGCTCTTCCCTAATCGCGTCATCAAGCGCCGACTCGATGGGCTCCTCGGACTGCCCGCGCCGGTTTGCTCTCTCGTACGTGTCGACGTATGTGATGGGATGGTCGGCCAGATGGCCCTCTTCGATCAGACCGGTCAGTACAAAGCCGTCCATGTCGCGCCCCACGGGCTCACCGAGAAGCGCAAGTATCGTCGGCGTCAGATCGAGGACGTTCGCATTCGCAAGCGTGGCTCCCCGCCGGATTCCGGGCCCCATGGCCGCGAGGATACCCAACTCCCGGTGCATGGAGATGCCGAGCTTCAGACCTTCCTTAGTTCGGAGCGGTCCGCGGAAGCCGTGGTCCGAGCACACGATCACGATGGAGTTCTCGTCGATCGAATCGAGCACGTCACCGATGAGCGAATCGACGCGCTCGTAGTACCGGGGGATCACGTTCTGGAAAGCCTCGTTGATCCTCTCGTCCGTCTTGATGTCCACGGTATAGGGCCTCATGGGTCCCCAGAATCTGTGACAGCAGCGGTCCAGCCCAAGGAAGTAGACCGCGTAGAAGTCGGGCTGCTCGCGGGACTCCAGCAGGTGCTCCGACATCGCCAGGATACTCTGATCGCTCGCACAGACGCCGCGCAAGGACTGCACTCCGGCCCACGTAATGGCCTCTTCGCCGCCCTTCCAGACGTCGCCGGTCATCAGGTCGGCGACGTCGTCCATGGTGGTCGCCGCGGAGGATACGCGGAGAGGAGCGAGCTCCTCTTCCAGTTCCGCCGGGTAGGTCAGATGTGGGATGTTAGTGAAGCCGTCCTCTGGCGCATACACGATGCGGTCGGTCACGCAGTAGCCGTCGACCTCCTGGGCAGGCCAGGTCACCAGCCAGCCCATGACACCCACCGTGCGCCCACTCTCTCCGAGGATGTCCCATATGCTCCTGGCTCGCCAACCGTTCGAGTTGAGGAGCGGCTGCTCGTCGGTTCCCGCGACAAAATCGCCGATGCCGTGTTTCCGTGGTCCCTTCCCCGTGGCTATCGTGGTCCAGATAGTGGGCGATTTCTGCAGCGGCATGAGGGAGCGCAACTCGGCGCGGGTGCCCTCACTGAGAACGCGGGCCAGATTCGGCATCTTCCCCTGCTCGATGAGCGGGTCGGCCAGTGACCAGTCCATGCCGTCGATCCCGATGATGACTACCTTGGTGTCGGGCGCGGTGCCGCAACCCCCGACGAAGAGCGTCGCAAGCGCCGCTGACAGCAGGAACACCGTCGCGCCCGCCCGGAACGCCCTGCTCGGCACCCGTCGTGGTGTGCCCGCCGCCCCAGTCGCGTGTCGATTCGCTGGTACCAACGCTGCTACTCCTCCCGCTCCTCTCCCTCGAGCACGACCCTGGAGAAATCGGCCACGCGCATGAAGAGTCGCTTCACTTCCCCAAGAAGATCCAGCCTGGCCGCCTTGAGCTTCGGGTCGTCCACCATGACCATCACGTCATCGAAGAACGTGTCGATCGGCTTCCTCAGTTTCAGCAATTCCCGGACCGCTGCATCGAAGTCCCCCCCGGCCATCGCCGCGTCGACGCCCGCCGCGGCCGTCTTTCTCATCTCGTTCAGGGCCTGCGAGGCCGGCTCGACCAGAGCCCCGGTGTCGAACTCACCCGGCGCCTGCCCCTTGAGGATGTTCATGGCGCGCCTGGCGCCTATGACCAGACCCTCGAAGTCGTCCTCCGCCCTGAAGTGAGTGAGCGCCGTCAGTCGCGGCCTGACACCCACAAGCGAGTCGAACGACGATTCCAGGACAGCATCGACGAGATCGTACGCGTGCCCGGCGTCGATGAAGAGCGTCCTCGCCCTGAGCCTCATGAACGAAAGCACGCTCTCGACCAGCTCGTCGAGGGCGCGACCCTTCACACCGTAGCCGGCTCCGGCTTTCCGGACCAGCTCGCCGAGTGAGAGCGGCAGTTCGCCCTCGTCTACTATTCTGACGAGTCCAATGGCCTGACGTCGCAGGGCATATGGGTCCTGAGAGCCAGTCGGTATCAAACCGACCGAAAAGCACCCGACTATCGAGTCGATCTTGTCCGCAATACTCAAAATGGTCCCTGCCGGCGCCTTTGGCAAGGCGTCCCCGGCGAACCTGGGCAAGTAGTGCTCGTAGATGGCGGTGGCGACCGTCTGGGGCTCGTTGGACTCCAGGGCGTACTCCCGCCCCATGATGCCCTGCAGCTCCGTGAACTCCTTCCCGTCCTTCACCATCTCAGTCACGAGGTCCGCCTTCGCCAGCCGGGCGGCGCGGACGGCCGTATCGAGCGCGTCCGGCGCGACGGCCCGAGCGACATACCCCGCGAGCGCTTCCAGCCGCTCGGTCTTCTCGTAGAGCGACCCGACCCCCTCGAGCCACACGACATCCTTGAGCCTCTCGACCTTGCTCTCAAGTGAGCTTCCGGTGTCCTCCTGCCAGTAGAACTCGGCGTCGTCCAGCCTCGACTCGAGCACACGCTCGTTGCCGTCACGGATGATGTCGTGGTGGTCCTGGGGAGCGTTGACCACGCACAGGAAGTGCGGCAGGAGCGTCCCATCATCTGACTCGACCGCGAAGTACCTCTGATGCCCCTTCATCGCCGCGACGACCACGGCTCTCGGGAGCTTCAGGAAGCGCTTGTCGAAGCTGCCGGCGCAGATGGTCGGGTACTCGGTGAGGAACGTCACCTCATCCAGTAGGTCGGGGTCCTCCACGAGCCTGCCTCCACACTCGCCG
>DAOWCM010000435.1 GCA_030639555.1 Candidatus Eiseniibacteriota bacterium
GACTACCACTTCAACAACCGGTTCCGGACCGGCGACGTCGTCACGCGGCTCACGGACGACATCGCCGAGTTCCCGAAGATCGCGTGGTTCGCGTGCTCGGGCATCTTCCGCGCGATCGAGTCCAGCTCGAAGCTCGTGTTCTGCCTGGGCGCGATGTTCATGATGAGCTGGCAACTCACGCTCGTCTCGGTGATCCCGATGCCCATCATGATGTGGATCTTCTACGGCCTTCGCCACAAGATGCGCTACTACATGGAGGCGTCGCAGCAGAGCGTCTCGGAGACGAACAACCTCCTCGAGGCGGCCTTCTCTGGCATCCGGATCGTCAAGGCGTTCAGTGCGGAGGAGGCGCAGGAGGGGAAGCTCTCGACCGTACTCAGGGAGCGCATCCGCGTCCTCCTTGGGCTCGTCAGGCTCCAGGTCATCATGTTCTCGCTCGACACGTTCGCGAGCCGGCTCGGCCAGATGGTCGTCATCGCCTACGGCGGCTTCCTCGTGATCCGCGGCGACCTGACCATCGGGACGATCTTCGCCTTCTACGTCTACCTCGACATGCTGACCGGCCCGATGATGGACGTGCCGTTCCTCTTCATGACGGGACAGCAGGCGTTCGTGTCGGTCGACCGCGTCGAGGAGATACGCGGCTACCCCGTGACCGAGACGCGCCCGACTGGGAAGAGGCTCGAGGAAGTCAGGGAGCTCTCGTTCGAGGGTGTGACGTTCTCGTACGACGGGTCCCGGAAGAACGTGGACAAGGTCGACTTCACGGTGCCGCTCGGGAAGCGGGTGGCGGTGGTCGGCCCCGTCGCGAGTGGGAAATCGTCCGTCCTCAAGCTCATCGCCGGCATTCTGGTCCCGCAGGAGGGTCGCATCCTCATCAACGGCGAGCCGCTGACCGAGTGGGACTGGGACTCGTACCGGAAGTTCATCGGCTACGTCCCGCAGGAGGCGCTGCTCTTCTCGCAGTCGATCGAGGACAACGTGCTCTTCGGCCGCCGCCCACCGGAGGAAGTGTACAACGAGGACTGGTTCGTGAACATCATCCCGCCCGACGCCCCTGACCGCGGAGCGGTCGACCCGGACGACACGTCACCCTCGACGGAAGCCGAGCGGCGCGTCGCCGAGTCGTGGGCGCGCTACTGCCTGTCGGTCGCCCAGATGGACGCCGATCTCGCGATCCTGCCTGGAGGGCTAGGCACGGTCGTGGGACAGAAGGGCGGGCTCGTCTCGGGCGGTCAGAAACAGCGCATCGCGATCGCCCGTGCCCTCGCGGGTCGCCCGCAGGTGCTTCTGCTCGACGACTGCACCGCCGCGCTCGATGCGCGGAACGAGGACCGCTTCTGGACGCAGCTCGACGAGGAGTTCAGCGAGGGGATCTGCTTCGTCGTCTCGCACCGGCTTGCGACCATCCGCCGGGCCGACACCATCCTCGTGATGGATGATGGACGGCTCGTCGACCAGGGCACGCACGGCGAGCTCGTCCGGCGATGCGAGACCTACCGCGAGTTCCTTCAGACCGAAGAGAAGAAGGAGCACCTGGGGATGGGTGGCGTGGAATACCCGTCGCGCCCGCGACAGGGTGGGGCAGCGGTGTAGGTCTGCGGTACGGTGGGGCGGCGGTGCAGGTCTGTGGTGTGGAGCGGGGCGCATGCGGAACGCGCTCCGATTCAGCCCCAGAGCTTCTCCGGGTAGACGCCACTGTCGATGCGCCGCCGGATCGCAGCTCTCGCCGTCGACATGTCCTCTGGATACGTGATGCCGAACCAGCGTTCGTCCGTGGGAAGCACGCGGACGCGCGCGCGGCCCTCGTCGACGAGGTCGTTCACGACAGCGGGCAGGTAGCACTCGGCGCCGGGCGTGTCGACGTCGCGTGTGAGAAACTCGCGGAAGCCCGCGTCAAGGCGCTCGAAGAAACCGGCGGCGAACCCCCAGA
>DAOWCM010000359.1 GCA_030639555.1 Candidatus Eiseniibacteriota bacterium
CCCAGGTTGTAGATGAGCGAGATCGCTCCCTGGCACTCGCCGGCGGCAGCCTCGGGGTGGACGCCCGCGAATCCGGGAAGCCCCGCCATCTCCTCGTTGATCTTCGGGTTGTACTTCATGGTGCACGAGCCAAGAGGGTAGATCGCCCGATCGATGTGGAAGTTCATCTCCGCCAGTCGGGTGAAGTGCCTCACGACCTCCGGCTCCGAGAGCTCGGGAAGCTCGGGGGGCGTCGAGCGCAGGTTCGAGGCCCCCAGAACCTCCGTCAGGTCTGCGGACGGAACGTCCAGCGCGGGCAGCCTGTAGCCCGAACGCCCGGGATGCGAGAGTTCGAACACGGTAGGTTCGAGAACGTGTCCTGTCGTCCGGGGATCCGTCATGCGCTCCCCCCCGACGAGACGACGGCCGCGAGACCGGACGCGAGCGAATCGATGTCCTCGCGCGTGTGGCGCTCGCTGACGGAAACAAGGAGGCTGTTGTCCATGCCGTCGTAGTAGCAGCCGCACGAGATGCCCGGCCAGATGCCGACCCTGCCCAGCTCCTCCTTGACGCGGCGAGCAGGCACGGGAAGATCGATCACGAACTCCCTGAAGAACGGTCCGTCGAAGCGAAGGCCGACGCCCGCGACAGCGGCCAGGGCCTTGGCGGCGTAGTGCGCCTTGGACGTCACCTGGAGGGCGAGCTCACGAAAGCCCCTCTTCCCCAACAGCGACATATGTACGGCCGCGCCCAGCGCCATGAGTCCTTCGTTGGTACAGATGTTGGAGGTGGCGTTCTGCCTGCGGATGTGCTGTTCGCGCGTCTGGAGGGTCATCACGAAGCCGCGCCGCCCCTCTGTATCGACCGTCGCGCCGATGATCCGGCCCGGCATCCTCCTCAAGTATTTCCTGTCGGCGGCCATGAAGCCGAGGAGCGGGCCACCGTACGCGACGGGATTCCCCAGCGACTGCCCTTCCCCAACGGCTATCGACGCTCCGTAGTCGGACGGGGGCTTAAGCACTGCGAGCGACAGCGGGTCGACGGACGCCGCGAGAAGCACACCTGCCTCCGCGCACTTCGCCGACAGCCCGCCTACTGGCTCCAGCAGGCCGAAGAAGTTCGGGTGCTGAACCACGAGGACCGCCGCGCCCGGCAGGTGCGTCTCGAGCGCCGTCGCGTCGGTCACGCCACAGGTCTCGGGCAGTTCCACGATCTCGATGTCGGAAGCCTCAAGATAGGTCGCGACTACCGCCCTCAGGGACGGGTTGGCAGTGCCGGCGACGAGGACCTTCTTCCGCCGCGTGATGCCGACGGCCATCAGGCAAGCCTCGGCCGCGGCGGAGGCACCGTCGTACATGGACGCGTTGGCCACGTCGAGCCCCGTGAGCCGGCAGACCAGAGACTGGAACTCGTAGATGCTCTGCAGGGTCCCCTGGCTCGCCTCTGCCTGGTACGGCGTATAGGCCGTGTAGAACTGCGGCATGCTCATCACGTATCCGACGACCGCGGGCACCGTGTGGTCGTAGATGCCGCCTCCGAGGAAGCTGACCACATCGTCCGTCGTCCGGTTCATGGACGCGAGACTCCGCATGTGCCGGACGAGCTCCGCTTCCGACAGCGGGCCCGGCACATCAAGCTCCGTCTTCGTCCGCAGTTCCCGCGGGACATCGGCGAAGAGGTCATCGATGGACGCGACCCCTATCTCGCGGAGCATCTCTTCACGATCGCGGTCTGTGTTGGAGACGTACGGCAAGCCTACCCCTTGATATGCGCTTCGTACTGCTCGGCGGTCATGAACTGCGAGACGTCCGTCCCGGAAGCGAGCTTGAGCTTCGCGATCCAACCATTGCCGTATGGATCAGAGTTGATGAGGGAGGGATCGTCCTCGAGAGCGACGTTCCCTTCCGCGATCTCACCCTCGATCGGCGCGTAGAGTTCACTGACGCTCTTGACCGACTCCACCGTGGTCAGCACGTCGCCCGCGGCCAGGCTCCTGCCGGCCTCGGGAAGCTCGACGAACACGATGTCCCCGAGTTCACCCTGTGCGTAGTCGGTGAGTCCCAGCGTGGCCACGTCGCCCTCCACCCTGATCCACTCGTGCGTCTCGGTGAACAAAAGATCCTTCTCGCCCATTCCTCACCTCGTGAATTGACGCGCCTGGCTCTCCCGCGAGCGGCCCCTGGAGCCGCCCCTGTTGGAGAGCGGAGCGCTAACGCCTGCGCCTGACGCTTCCCTCCCGGTAGAACGGGAGGGAAGCCGTGTGCGCCTCGATGCGACTGCCTCTTATGTCCACGGAGAGCTCACCGGTCACGTCCGACCTCACGTAACCGAGCCCGATGCCTCTCCCGAGACTCGGGGAGAACGTCCCGCTGGTCACGTGCCCGACCTCGTCGTCCCCGACGAAGATCCGGTGTCCCGGACGCGGAACGCCCCTGCCGGTGAGTTCGAACCCGACGATGCGCTCGTCGATTCCCTCGTCCATCCTGCGAACGATCGCGTCGCGTCCGATGAAGTCACCCTTCGAGAGCCTGGTGACCCACATCAGACCGGCCTCGGGAGGCGTACGGCTCGCGTCCATCTCGCTGCCGTAGAGGCTGTAGCCCATCTCGAGCCTCAACGTGTCCCGCGCGCCGAGCCCAACGGGCCCGATGTCTGCTGCCCTTCCTTCCTCCATGAGGGCACTCCAGATGGCGCGCGAATCCTCCGGATCGCAGTATATC
>DAOWCM010000242.1 GCA_030639555.1 Candidatus Eiseniibacteriota bacterium
ATGCTGCTGGAGGAAAAATTGAAATTTCTGGTGGGTTGCCTACGCCAGGCTTTTCCGGGATACAGAAAATTGCTGCAATTGGTTTTAAGGTAAAGGTTTCTTCAGGCAGCGCCAATTTAAAATTTGATGAAGATTCAGTGGTTTTGACCGATGCTGAAAATAAAAATATTCTTAGTTTGGCTAATTCTGGTCAAGGAAATTATTACTTCCAACCTCAGCCAGTTGGCGAAGAAGAGGAGGAGGAAGAAGAAGAAGAGGAGGAAGAAGAAGAAGAAGAAGAAGAGGATGAGGAAGAGGATGAGGAAGAGGATGAGGAAGAGGATGAGGAAGAAGAGGAGAAGTGACCGCCTCAGGAACTCACTTCGCACGCGCACTCTGACGCTGCTCGTGGTCGTTCTGCTGACCGCGGCGCTCATGCCCGCGGCGGTGCTGTCCGAGGAACCCACGCCGCAGTGGAAGGCCGAGTCTCAGGCGCGCGCCGAAGAGCTCATGCATCGTGTGATCGACCGCTACGAGGCGTCGGATTCCTATCGGATCCTCTTCACGCAGGACACGTTCTGGGCGCTGGCGGATACATTGCTCAGCTCCTCCGGAGAAATGCTCGTCCAGCACCCACTTCATGTCTCCATCAGCTACGATGACGGGAGCAGAGTGGTGTCGAATGGCGAGAGCCTCTGGGTCTATGCCTCGCAGACCAACCAGTTCTTCGCCACCGCGGTCGACTCCAACGACGTTGTGATCGACCCGCCACGATTCCTCCGCCGATTCGAACCCGACCCCGACCGGCCCTTTCCAACGCCGCAGGTCGAGAGCGCGCTGTACGCCAACCAGGTCATCCTGTCTCTGAGGTCCAGGGGCGGCGGCGAACCCAGGAGCATGGACGTCCACATCGACGAGCGCGAGCTGCTCGTCACGCAGATAGAGGCCCGTTCGTCATCATCGGACTGGACGCGTTACAGGATCAGCGAGACCGTGTTCGATGTTCCGACTACGCCTTCGGACTTCGTTGTCACCATGCCGCCGGGGGCGGAGCGCATCGGCGGATAGCTAGCAGACCGCGTCCACCTTCAGATCGCACGTGCCCCAGCGGGACGCGCGGCTCCGGGAGCGACCGGAACCGCACCCCCGCATCACCGTGACCCCCACCAACCTCCTGACTGGTAATCCTACATGAAGATAGCTGTCATCACTCTCGGCTGCCCGAAGAACCTCGTGGACACGGAGGTCATGCTGGGACTCCTGTCGGACGAGGGCCATGAGTTCGCAGCTGAGGCCGGGGACGCCGACATCGTGATAGTGAGCACATGCTCATTCATCTCGGCGGCCGTCCTCGAGTCCCGCGCCGTCGTCGACGAGTGCCTCCAGCTCAAGGACGCCGGGACGGTCGGGCACGTGATCGTCGCCGGCTGTCTCCCGCAGCGCTACGCCAACGCGACATGGGAGATGTTCCCCGGTGTGGACGCCGTTGTCGGATGTTCGGACTTCGAGAAGATCGCGGACATCGTTCGAGAGGTCGCGGACGGCCGCAGTGTCTACAAGGTCGGCGTTCCGGACGCGCTCTACGACGAGCGGTCGCCTCGCGTGCGCGGGACACCCGCGCACATCGCCTACGTCAAGATAGCCGAGGGGTGCGGCAACTGCTGCAGCTACTGCACGATTCCATCCATACGTGGCACTTTGCGAAGTCGGGCCCTCTCGTCCGTGGTCCGCGAGGTTGTAGCTCTGGTCGACGAGGGCGTCAAGGAGGTCAATCTCATCGCCCAGGACACAACCGCCTACGGCACGGACATTGCATCGAACGTAACATTGCCCGCGCTTCTGTCCGCGCTGGGAGACACCGGTGTACCGTGGATCCGAGTTCTGTACACGCACCCGGCGCACGTGACCGATGAGCTTCTGCATGCCATGTCCGAGGTGGAGTCTGTCGTGCCGTATCTGGACATGCCCATCCAGCACATTGCCGACAGGGTTCTCGCCGCCATGGGTCGCCGAACGGACGGTGAGCACATCCGCTCGCTCACTCGTCGCACGCGCGAGACGATTCGCGGAGTCGCCATCAGAAGTTCGGTCATCGTTGGCTTCCCGGGGGAGACCGACGAGGAATTCGGCGAGCTCCTCTCGTTCATTCGCGAGGGGAACGTGGATCATCTGGGCGTCTTCGAATACTCGCCGGAACCGGGAACGCCCGCCTTCTCTCTGGCCGGACGCGTCGAGCAAGATATCGCGTCGGCGCGCGCGCGCGTCCTCATCGAGACGATGGAGGAACTGACGGAGGCCCGCGGGCGAAGCATGCTCGAGAGCGAGATGGTCGTGCTCGTCGACAGCGCGGGCGGAGCCTGCGAGGGGCGGCCGGCCGTTGCGCGGACCACCGGGCAGGCCTGGGAGATGGACGGGACGGTATGCGTGGAATCTGATAAGTCGGGTCCTGCCGCGGGCGATTTCGTACGGGTGAAGGTGACCGGCGTGGCGGGGTTTGACCTGAACGCGACCCTCGTGTAGCGCGCAGGTGTCATGCGCCGTGGGAGGGGAGAAACCGCTTGATAGACTTGAGGGCGCTATGCTAGCTTTGCCGGTGGCTTGGGTGGAGGTGGGGTGTGGGGAAGAGGAAACGCGGCTCGCGGACCTGGCAGTCTGAGAGGGGCGGCGAGTTGCCTCCGGTGGGGCGGTCCGACCTGGACATCCTCTGCGTGCTGCTCGCCGGGGGAACGGGGACTGAGCCGGCTCACTCGGTGGGCAAGGAGCTTCTGGAACGATTCGGCTCGCTCTCGGGAGTGCTCAGGGAGCCTCCTGCGAGCCTGATGATGGTGAGGGTCGTTGGCTGCAGACTGGCGTCCCGGCTGGCTGCGGCAAGAGAGGTGGCCAGGCGGTTTCGGACTCACGAGAAGCGGGCGCCCAGGCTGTATCTCACCGGGCCCGAAGACGTCGCGGACATGTTCATGAGGGAGATGGCAGCCCTCGACAGAGAGCATTTCAGAGCCGTCCTCCTCAACACGAAGAACAGAATACTGGGCGTCAGGACCATCTCGATAGGGTCCCTGAATGCATCGATCGTTCACGCCCGAGAGGTGTTCAAGGCGGCGGTAGCCGAGAGCGCCCAGGCGATCGTCCTGGTCCACAATCACCCGTCGGGACTGCCCGAGCCCAGCACCGAGGACATCGTCGTAACGGAGCGTCTGGCTGAGGCGGGCAGAATACTCGGGATAGAGATACTTGACCACATAGTGCTCGGCAGTCAGGGGTTCGTCAGTCTCAAGGAGATGGGGCACCTCTGACGTTTCTCCGCGAGTTTAGGCACGTGCCGGAAATGGAAGCGTAACCATGCTGTTCGACTCCATACTTGGACTGGTCAACGACGTCGCCATCGATCTTGGGACGGCCAACACGCTCATCTACGTGAAGGGCCGTGGAGTCGTCCTGAACGAGCCTTCCGTCATTGCCGTCGAGAAGCAGAGCGGCAAGATCGTCGCTGTCGGAAGCAAGGCGAAGGAGATGCTCGGCCGTACGCCGGACGGCATCAAGGCGGTCCGCCCCATGAAGGACGGCGTCATCGCCGATTTCGAAGGGACCGAGGACCTCCTCAGGGAATTCATCCTGCAGGTCCAGAGACGCAGGCTCCTGGTCCGGCCTAGAATGGTCATCTGCGTGCCTTCCGGCATCACCGAGGTGGAGCGTCGTGCCGTCCAGGACTCGGCGGAGCATGCGGGGGCGAGGGAGGTCTTCCTTGTGGCCGAGCCTGTTGCCGCCGCGATAGGCGTCGGGCTACCGGTGGAGAAGCCCGCCGGCAACATGGTCGTGGACATCGGCGGCGGGACGACAGAGATAGCCGTGATCGCGCTCTCTGGGATCGTCAATCATACGTCCGTCCGCGTCGGCGGAGACGAAATGGACGAGGCCATCATGAGCCATCTCCGCCGAAGCTACAATCTGCTCATC
>DAOWCM010000306.1 GCA_030639555.1 Candidatus Eiseniibacteriota bacterium
AGCGTGTACGGCGCATCCGGGTGCTCGTCCAGGCAGAAGAGCGGGTCTTCGCAGATGTTCCCGTTGACGCCGTACTGGCCGGCCAGGCAGCCGGTCCAGTCGCCCCCCGCGTTGCGGTAGACATCGCAGCATGTGAGCGTGGCATCGCTGTCCCAGCACGTGACCGCCTCGCCCTGCGGGCTGTGGCTGATGATCGTGTTCTCGATCGTCACGTAGCATAGCTCTCCGCAGGTGACGACTCCCGTGTAGGTGCTCGAGTTTCCCGAGAGCGTGCAGTTCATGAAGGACGGAGAGCACTCGATCGAGATCTCGACGGCTCCGCCGATTGGCGCCAAGTTACCTGTGAGCGTGCAATACCGAAGCACCGGGTTGCAGTGCAGCTCGATGTGCAGCGCTCCCCCCGAGTGCAGGGCAGAGTTTCCCGTGAACGCGCAGCCGGTGAGCGTGGGGGAGCAGCTGCTGCGGATGTAGATCCCGCCTCCGTATCTGGCCTTGTTCCCGAGGAACTCGCAGTCGGTCAGGATCGTGGCCCACGCTCGTGCCAGCCCGCCGCCGCGGACGCTCTCATTGCCGATGAAGGAGCAACCGGTGAGCGTGGACAGCCTGCCGCCGCACATCCCGCCACCCATCGCGGCCTCGTTGTCGAGGAGAACGCAGTTCGAGACCGTCGGGGACGCGTTTTCGTCGCAGAAGATACCGCCGCCGTAGTAGTCCGCCCACCCGTGCGTGATGGTGATTCCTTCAATGATGGATTCCGGACCCTCGTCGCTTTGGAGGACGAACCCGCGGTGGGGGTCGGCCTCGCTTCCCTCACAGTCAATGACGCACGTCTCGGGGTCGCCGCTCTGGGACCTCACTGTCACGGCTCTTCCGGCGAAGTCGACGTCGCGATTGCCGGTGCCGGTGAACGTGCCGTCGGCCAGCTCGATGATGTCGCCGTCCGAGGACGCGTCGATGGCGGCCTGGATCGTGGGGAGGTCACCGGACCCGTCGGGCTCTATGACATAGGTCGTGGCGGAAGCGGTGAGCGCGAGGACGATGACAGCGCAGCAGATGAGCATGGTGTGTCGCATGGCAGGCCTCCGTGGCTCCTGGTACTACGGGGGAGTGTTGCTGGGCGACCGTCGACGATCTCTATGGAGTATACCCCAGGGCCTTCGATTCTTCCCGGGTGTTCTCGTCGACGAGCCGTGGATCTCGATCCTGATCTCCGTTGATTCCCCCGGCCCCCTGATGTAGACTGAGGGTTACTCACTGCCAGGCGCCAACAGGAGGGTGCATCATGAAGATCGCCACCTGCGTTGCGATCGCGGTCGCCGTTCTGGCCGCGACGGCTCTTGCTCAGGCTCCGACAGCCGTAAGACCTGAGAAGCACAGCGAGAATACCGGAGAGCCCACCTACGAGGGGCGCATCGAGGGGGACACGATCGAGGAGTGCTGGGTGATTCCCTCGCTGCCCTTCGCCGACATGGGCAACACGTGTGGTTTCGCCGACGATTACGAAGAGATGTGCCCGTACGGTTCCAACTCAACGGACGTTGTCTATTCCTATTCTCCGCCCTACGATATGTGCGTCAGTATCAGCCTCTGTGACTCGTACTACGACACCAAGGTCTTCGTCTATGAGGACCAGTGCACCCCCGGCGTCCCCTACGCCTGCGACGACGACAACTTCGCCTGCGTGGACCCGCCAGTTTCCTACACGTCGTGGCTGGAGGAGGTCGAGATATTCGCAGGCCACACCTACTACATAGTGGTGGATGGATACGGCGGGCAATGCGGCGACTACGTGCTTGCGATAGAAGAGATCGACTGCTCCGGTCCGTGCGACGTCATCTGTGTGGGCGTCCCCGAGGGTGAGCCGACCTGCTATGACGGGTACGACGACCAGTACAACGGCGGTTGCTCCTCGCTGACCTGGTCCTACATCCCAGCCGGGCCCGGCCCGTTCGTCGTCTGTGGCGAGGGCGGCGTCTTCGACTACGGCGGCGCGACCTACAGGGACACCGACTGGTATCTGATCTACCCGTGCGGCGGCGTACCCATCAGCATCACGGTCGAGGCCGAGTTCGGCGTCCTATTCGGCTTCGTCGGGGGCGTCCCTGAGTGCACCGCTCCGGGGTTCGTCAGCTTCGCTTTCGCGGACGAGTGCACGCCGGGCACGCTGACCGAGTACCTGCCGTGTGGCTCGTTCGCGATCTTCGTGTCGACAGACTCGTGGGATCCGGCGTACGCGTGCGGCCTTGAGTACTCACTCACCGTCGAAGGCTACACCGAGCACTGCGATCCGACTCCGGTCGAAAACATGAGCTGGGGGAGGGTCAAGTCGCTCTACAGGTAGTCCCTCGCGCCCGATAGCGCCGTCCACCCGGAGCAGTAGCGAGTGCGGCTCGGTTTATGCATGCAGTAAGGGTTCGCGGTTCCTTAGACTGCCGAGTTTCACTTGACGTCACCGATGCGGGCGACTCGGTCGACGTGGGGGAATATCATGCGCGCGATAATCCTGCTTGTACTCCTTCTGGCTGTGATGGCACTCTTCTCCTTCTACGAGCCGCTGATGCCGTACTGGAAGAACCGATTCCCGGCCGTCATGGAGTGCCTCGACGAGGGGCGGTATAGTGACGCCCTCGCCGCTGCAATGGTGGGCGACGTTCCCGGCGATGATACCGAGTACTGGCAGAGGAGCGAGCCGCTTGGTGAGGTCGCGCGGGTGGAGAAGGCCGCGCCGGTGAAGAAGGCCGCGCCTGCGGAAGAGGCCGCGCCGGTGAAGAAGGCCGCGCCTCCGGAAGAGGCCGCGCCCGAGAAAGAACCCACGCCACTAGATACGCCCGAACCCGTAGAGGAAGCTGTCTCCGACATGTGACGAGCCACCCAGCCCGGCAGGTTGGGTCTACCAGATGCGAAACAGAAACCGGACCGCCTGCGCGGTCCGGTTCCCTTCTTACAAACTGCTGAACGTTCTGCCTACGCGACCTGCGCCTGCAGGATCTCGTCCAGGTCCTCCTCGGCGGTCCCTATCGGCTTGATGTCGTAGTTGTCCACGAGGATCTGCAGCACCGCCGGCGTCACGAACGCGGGCAGCGTCGGGCCGAGCCTGATGCCCTTGATGCCCAGGTGCAGAAGCATCAGCAGGATCGCCACGGCCTTCTGCTCGTACCACGACAGCACGAACGACAGCGGCAGTTCGTTCACGCCCACGCCGAACGCTTCGGACAGGGCCGCTGCTATCTTCACGGCCGAGTACGCGTCGTTGCACTGCCCGATGTCGAG
>DAOWCM010000408.1 GCA_030639555.1 Candidatus Eiseniibacteriota bacterium
CGCAGAGGCCGTGGTGATCACTGCGGCTTCCGCGGACCGCGGGACAGGTGAGCGTGGAGGCATCAGCCGTTGAGAGAGGCCATCGGACTCATCGAGACAGTCAGCATCGCCATCGGCATCAGCGTCACCGATGAGATGGCCAAGACCGCCGATGTCGAGGTGCTCGAGTCGACGGCCATCTGCCCCGGGAAGTACATGGTTCTCATCACCGGCGACGTGTCGTCCGTCGAGTCCTCGCTCAAGCGTGGAGTAGAGACCGGTGGCGACGTCGTCGTCGACACGCTCTTCATACCGCACGTGCACCCCCAGATCTTCCCGGCTATCCTCGGAGCCACCGAGGTGGAGAACCTACGTGCACTGGGCGTGGTCGAGACCTTCACGGTCGCTTCCTCCATCCTGGCGGCCGACGCGGCCGCCAAGGCCGCGGGCGTCACGCTGCTGGAAATACGACTGGCCAAGGGGTTGGGGGGAAAGGGCTTCTTCACCATGACGGGGGAGATCTTCGAGGTCGAAGCCGCGATGGACGCCGCGCTCACGGTGGCCAGGAACGGCGGTAACCTCGTAAGGAGCGTTGTGATACCGAGCCCGCACGAGAAACTGGGCAGGAGCATCCTGTAGACTGCCGGACTCGGTCCGGCGCCCTGCTGACCCGGCAGACCCGACGAGACATGCCGACGGTGGACGCTAAGGGTCACGACGGAGGCAATGCGTTGCATCTCTGCAGAGTGATAGGCACAGTCTGGGCCACTGTGAAGGTCGACACCCTGGTCGGTTATCGGTTGCTGGTGGTGCAACCGCTCAGCCACGATCTGAAAGAGTCTGGCTCGGCGGTAGTCGCCGTGGACACCGTGAGCGCCGCGCCCGGGCAGCTCGTGTACATCGTCAAGTCGCGGGAGGCCTCGAAGGCTCTCGAGGAGCGCTCCAACCCGGTGGACGCGGCCATAGTGGGTATCGTCGACGAGGTTCGCACCGCGAGCTGACCCTTGTCCCGGAGGTAGCTGCATGTTCATAGCCAGAGTCATCGGTGAGGTCGTCTCCACGATCAAGCATCCTGCGCTCAGGGGCAAGAAGCTCCTGGTCGTAGAGAAGCTGACCGAAGGGGGCGAACCCACGGGGGACTCTCAGCTTGCGGTCGACTCGGTCTCCGCCGGCGAGGGCGACACGGTGCTCGTACTCGACGAGGGCAGCTCCGCGGCCCTGGTGACCAATCTGGACAATCCGCCCATCCGCACCGTCATCGTGGGCGTCATCGACAGCGTAGATATCGAGGACTGACGTATTGCACTCCGAGTTCGAGATACGACGAGAGATCGTCGAGATAGGCAGAAGGCTGTGGGACCGCGGCTACGTTGCGGCCAACGACGGCAACATCAGTGCCCGGCTGGGTGGCAGGATCCTTGTGACACCGACGGGCCTGTCGAAAGGGTTCCTTAGCCCCTCCGACATCGTCGTCGTTTCCGAGCGCGGCGAGAAGCTGTCGGGGCGGGCCGAACCCACGTCCGAACTGCCGATGCACCTCGCCGTCTACAGGGAGAGGACGGACGTCGATGCCGTCGTCCACGCGCACCCGCCGAAGGCGACGGGCTTCGCCGTCGCGGGTGTGCCGCTCGCGCAGTGCGTTCTTCCGGAGGTGATTCTCACCCTCGGGAAGGTTCCGCTCGCCGGTTACGCGACTCCGTCCACCGAGGAGGTGGCTCGCTCGATCTGCGAGTTCATCCCGCGCTTCAACGCGATCCTTCTGAGTAATCATGGCGCGCTCACGCTGGGGCGCGACCTGTCGCAGGCGTACTTCCGCATGGAGACCGTCGAGCATTTCGCCGAGATAACGCTCGCGGCGAGGGCCCTCGGCGGACCGTCACCGCTCTCAAGCGATGACGTGCGGAAGCTCTTGAACGTAAGAGAGAAGCTGGGCCTGGGCGAGACCGTGGCCGACTGTTCCGACTGCGGCGCGTGTGATGGAACGACTGCAGCCACTGGCGGTACCGGCGACGCCGCGGCGGCGACCGTCGAGCCTGACGAGGAGGAGGTTGTCCGGGCCGTTCTGGCCCGGCTGGGAGAGATCTTGGACGAGAAAGGTGACCGAAAATGACACGAAAGGGATGCATCTGGGGATGGCTCATCGGTGTGCTCGCGCTGCTCGTCATCTTCCTCGTGACGATCGTGGCCATAGAATCGCTGCTCGGACAGCGGTTGTCATTCCCGAC
>DAOWCM010000045.1 GCA_030639555.1 Candidatus Eiseniibacteriota bacterium
AGTTCCTGCTCAGGCTGGAGGACGTCTACTACCGTTCGCACGTCGAGCAGGCCAGGGCGCGGCTCGAGCGAAGCGAGGCCGAGTGCGCGACGGCGGAACGGAATCTGTCGGACGCCCTGGAGCAGTTCGCACTGTCGCACATCTCTGAGAAGGAGCGCGACGACTTCGAAACGCGCGCGATCGCGTACAGACAGAGCTGCGCCGAGGCCGCCGCCTCGCTCAGAGCCGCAGTGGATCAGCTCGACAAGACTGTCTTCCACTCGCCGATCGACGGCATCGTTACCCGACTGAACGTCGAGGAGGGCGAGAACGTCGTCAGCGGGCTGATGAACCAGCCGGGCACGGTCATCTTGACCATCTCGGACCTGTCGCATATGGAAGTGGAGGTCGAGATCGACGAGACCGACATCGTCGACATCGAGATGGGGCAGTTCGCCGAGATCGACGTCGAGGCCCTCGTAGACACCCTGCTTCCCGGAAGGGTCACGGAGGTTGGCAATTCAGGCCTGACCAGCATGGCCGGTACCCAGGAGGAGGTCACCAACTTCCTCGTGACGGTCCTGCTGGACGAGACTCACCCTGGTTTACGGCCCGGCATGACTGCCACCGTCGAGATCGTTACGGCGGAACACGAAGGTGTTCTCAACGTGCCGATCCAGGCCGTGGCGTCACGCACCGAGTCGGAACTTCTTGAGGAAGCAGACGACGATCAGGACAAGCCGAAGCGCAAGCGCAGCGAGCGCGAGGAGGAGGCGGAGATCGAGGGCGTCTTCATCATCGACGACGAAGATCAAGCGAGGTTCGTTCCCGTCGAGACCGGCATCGCCGACGAGCTCTCGATCGAAGTGGCGGGCGATCTTGAGGAGGGCCAGAAGGTCGTCTCGGGGCCCTACAAAGTCCTCAGGAAGCTGAAGAACGGTGAGGACCTGAAAGTCGACGAGGAAGAGGAGAAGTCGTCCGAAGAGACGGAGGGATAGCGGGTGCTGATCGAACTCCGTGACATGTTCAAGACGTACGAGGTCGGTACCCAGCAGGTCCACGCGCTGCGGGACATATCGTTGTCGATAGAGGAGAACGAATACGTCGCGATCATGGGCCCGTCAGGCTCCGGGAAGTCGACTCTGATGAACATCGTGGGGTGTCTGGACACGCCCACCGAAGGTTCGTATGTACTGAAGGGCACGGAGGTCGCCGCGCTCGATGACGATGAGCTGGCGGAGATCAGAAGCGCCGAGATCGGCTTTGTGTTCCAGACCTTCAACCTCTTGCCGCGGATGACCGCGTTCCAGAACGTGGAGCTCCCCCTGATATACGGCAGGGCCGCGAGGCACACGCGCGCCGAGCGCGTCTGGGAGACGATGGATGCCGTCGGCCTGAGAGATCGGGCGCATCACCGCCCCAGCGAGCTCTCCGGCGGGCAGCGGCAGCGTGTGGCCATCGCCAGGGCGCTCATCAACCGCCCCTCCATCATCTTGGCCGATGAGCCGACCGGGAACCTGGACTCGGTGACGGGCGAGGAGATCATGCAGATCTTCCGTGCGCTGAGCGACTCGGGCAACACCATCATCCTGGTGACGCACGAGCAGTACATCGCCGAGCACGCCACCCGCATCGTGGAGCTCCTCGACGGGCGGATCGCGAGCGACACGACGAACTGAACATCCCGCTCGGCGGTCGTCCAAGGGGACGCCTGAGCGAGCGTCCCCGGGACGGGGATCCGCCAAGGTAGCGCCAAAGCCATGGAATTCCGCGAGACATTACTGAGCTCTATCCGAACGCTCCGGTCGCACAAGATGCGGTCGTTGCTCACCATGCTCGGCATCGTGATCGGCACCGGCTCGCTGGTGTCGGTCATGTCGCTCATCGCAGGGCTCAACAGCAGCGTCTCCGCCCAGTTTCAGTCGGTCGGGACCGACATCATCTCGGTCAGCCGCTACCCCTGGGTGCAGATGGGGAACTCGGAGGATTACAAGGACCGCAAGCACATCACGCTCGAGGACGCGGCGGCCGTGGGGCATCTTCGCTCCGTGGGGCTGGTGGCGGCGAACATCCACACGCGGCGGCACATCGCGCACGACGGGCGAGTCATGAAGTACACGCTCGTCTCGGGCAGCACGGCCGAGTACGAGATCATAGACAACTACCTCGTGGAGGAAGGGCGCTTCATCACGGACCTCGATGTCGAGCGCCGCAGGCAATCCGTGGTCATCGGCGCGGACGTCGCGGGCGAGCTGTTCCCGGTTCGAGACCCGCTCGGCAAGGAGGTTCGCGTGGGCGGGAGGCGTTTCACTGTTGTCGGGGTCCTCAAGCCGAAAGGCGACATCTTCGGGGAGAGCCTGGACGACCTGGTCATCATACCAATCACCACCTTCCAGAAGGCATACGGCTCGCGCCGCTCCGTCGTCATCGACTGTTCTCCGGCCGAGGGCGTTTCCATCGAACGGACGATGGACGACATCAGGCAGGTGATGCGCACGAGAAGAGGAGTTCCCAGGGGCGAGCCCGACGACTTCGCCATCAACACGCAGGAAGACCTGATGTCGGCATACAACAC
This sequence comes from Candidatus Eiseniibacteriota bacterium, assembly GCA_030639555.1. GTDB lineage: Bacteria > Joyebacterota > Joyebacteria > Joyebacterales > Joyebacteraceae > JALGZG01. The sequence continues at coordinate 2,555 of DAOWCM010000045.1, forward strand.
CCTCACCGGAGTTCTCTATTTCGCCATGACGGGCATCGTGGGACTGGCTCTCCTGGTCGGCGGCATCGGCGTGATGAACGTCATGCTGGTCTCCGTCGCGGAGAGGACCCGTGAGATCGGCGTCCGGAAAGCGATAGGGGCGCGGAGGGGCGACATCACCTCGCAGTTTCTGATCGAGTCGATCATCCTCACCGGGATCGGCGGCGCGATGGGCATAGCGGGAGGGGCGGGGATAGCGCTCCTGGTCAAGGCCGTGACTCCGCTGCCTGCCGAGGTGACGGTCGGGGCGGTCGCGCTGGCCGCGGCGTTCGCCGGCATTACCGGCGTCGCCTTCGGTGTCTACCCGGCTCACCGAGCGGGCAAGCTCAGGCCCATAGAGGCACTGAGGTACGAATGACGAGACCAGGCAACATGAGCGCGCTGTCGCCCGGCGCCGCGGGACGTGCAGCTCCCCGCGCGGCCCACGTTCCTGCAAACCGCTTCCTCGAGAGCGTGCTCGCCGCTTTCAAGGCGATCCGCGCGAACAAGATGCGTGCGATCCTGACCGCACTCGGCATCATGATCGGCGTCATGAACGTCGTCGCGATGGTCGCTCTCATCTCGGGTATCAACACGAGCGTCATGGACCTCTTCCGAACGATGGGAACCAACACCTTCACCGTGATGAAGATGCCGGCGGGGAATGTCAACTACGAGCAGTACCTGGAGTACATCAAACGGCCGGACTTCACCTACAGGGACGCGGAGGCGGTCGAAGAGATCTGCCCGGCCGTCGAGGCCATTTCTCCCCAGACGTTCGTCCTGAGGAAGGTCAAGCGCGGCTCCGAGTCGACCAAGAACATCGCCATCATGGGCGTGACGCCGGAGTACCAGTACGTGTCCGACAGCGCCGTCGGAGACGGCCGCTTCTTCGCCTGGCCGGAGTCGGACCGTCGGAGACAGGTCGCCGTGCTGGGGCACCCCGTGGCCGAGCATCTCTTCCCGGGGGAGGACCCGCTCGGGAAGCACGTCTTGATCGGCAACCGCCGCTTCACCGTCGTCGGCGTGATTACTCCTCTTGGCCAGATGTTCGGCCAGAGTCTCGACGACTACGTCATAGTCCCCTACAAGACGATCAACAAGGTCTTCGGTGAGCGGTTGACAACCCGGCTCTCCGTGAAGGCGGTGGGGTCGGAGGAGATGGATGAGGCAATGGAGCAGGTGACCCGCGTTCTCCGGTCGCGTCGACGGCTCAAGGCGGGGGACGAGAACAACTTCGAGATCCTCACGCAGTCCCAGCTGGTGGAGATGTACGAGAACCTGACCAAGGTCACGTGGATCGTCATGATAGGCATTTCCACCATCGCGCTCATCGTCGGCGGCGTGGGCATAATGAACATCATGATGGTCTCGGTCACGGAACGCACCCGCGAGATCGGTATCAGGAAGGCCGTGGGCGCCCGCTCGCGAGACGTTCTCACGCAGTTCCTGGTCGAGGCCGCGGTGCTGTCGGGGTTAGGAGGCCTTCTGGGGCTTGCGGCCGCGGTCGGTCTCGCCAAGCTCATCGACTCGGCCACACCGATGCCGGCCAGCGTGGAGCCGTGGTCGGTCTTTCTTGCGCTCGGGGTCTCGATCGCGGTAGGCGTGTTCTTTGGGTTCTATCCGGCCTCCAAGGCCGCGAAGATGGACCCCATAGTGGCACTGAGGCACGAGTAGATGCGAACTTCCACCTCTAGAACACTGACAACCGTCGCTCTGGTCCTTGCGGCGTCTCTCGCCGCTCGTGGAGCCCCGATGGACGCAGGCACCCCGGCGAGCATCGGGAGCGTCAGGTTCGCCGCCGACGTCGCCGTTGTTCCCTCGGCGAACGGCGAGGGCACGGTGAGAATCAGCTACGCCGTGATGTACGACGCGCTGCACTTCCTGCGGCACGGGGACGGCTACCGCGCGCGGTACGAGATCACGGCCATCCTCTATGACAGGAAGGGCCATCAGGTCACCGGTGACTCGTGGTGCGAGATGGTCATGGTGGCGACCTACGACGAGACCAACGAGCGCCGCACCGCCAGTGCGAACGAGCTCCTGTTCTTCGTTCCACCGGGGCGGTACAGCTTCAAGCTCGAGTTGACCAGCCTGGACACGAGGGCGGTGGGTACAATCGAGCGCGAGATCACGGTGCCCCGGATGGTCCCCGGCGAACTGAATCTGGGTACCGTGCTCTTCGAGACCGGTGAAGCCGGCGGGGGAGAAGACGCCGCGGAGCCGGTCCTCAACCGCTCGCGGGTGTACGGTGAGGACCGCCCGGATGTCAGGGTCCGGATCCCCGTCTACGGCACTCCGGATTCGCGCTACGCGATCGGAATCACGGTCAGAGACGGGCGCGGGCTTCTCAAGAAGAGCCACGAGGACACGCTGGTCCAGACGCACTTTCTGCGGGAGTACGTGTACGAGTTCACCGTCCTCGATCTCGAGGTGGGCGCGCACGTTCTCGAGGTGGAGGTGATCCCTCTGCCCGAGGGGAAGGAGGTCAGTGCCAGGTCGCGGTTCCGTGTCGTCACATCACCCCTGAGCTGGGGCGAGGATGAGGAGAAGATGCTCGCACAGATCAGCTACGTGGCGACACGAGACGAGATGGACTTTCTCTCCAGTGTTCCTCCTGAGGAGAGAGGTCCGTTCTGGGACGAATTCTGGGCCGGGCGCGACCCTGACCTTGCCACGGAGATCAACGAGTTCAAGGCGGAGTTCCTGAGGAGGCTCGGCTACGCGAACGCGCAGTTCAGGTCCATCGTCGAGGGCTGGCAGACCGACATGGGTCGCACCTACATTCAGTACGGTGAGCCCGACGACATCGATTCGCAGCCCATCGGGCAGATGCTGAACGCCTGGGAGATCTGGTACTACTACAGCGATCACACGAAGTACATCTTCATCGACAAAGAAGGTTTCGGTGAGTTCGTTCTGCACGAGATCACCCGGATCTGAGGAAACAGCATGAGCGGCGGGCCTGTTCTCGTCAGGGGGCGGACGCATCCGATGGACCGTCCCGGGCGCGTGTTGGACTGGATGCTGATCGACTCCGGGCGCATCGCGGCAGTCGGTTGTGGCGAGCCCCCGGACGACCTGCCCGGTTCGCAGGCCCCGCGCGACCTGCGCCCGAGGACCATCATCCCTGCGCTCCACGACTGCCACGTGCACTTCCTGCAGACCGGTCTCATGGACCTCGACGTCGACCTCGGTTCCACCTCACGCTTCGACGACATGCTGTCGCTCCTTGCGGATGCTGCGTCGCGTCACGACGGGAGCGTCCTGCGGGCCCACTCGTTCGACCCCGACCTCATGTCGGACGGGCGGTATCCAACCATGGCCGAACTGGACGCCATCTCGTCGACCGTGCCGATACTCGTCAAGCGGCGCGACGGCCACTCCGGAGTGGTCAACTCCCCGGCCTGGAAACTCCTGTCACTCCCCGAGGATACGAGCGGCGTGGACGTGGACGAGGCGGGGCTTCCCACGGGCACGCTGCGGGCCCAGGCCTACACCTTCGCCATTCGCAGGGTGGAGGGCTTCCTGACGCGCGACGAGCGTGTGGAGTGCTTCCAGCGCGCGGCGGCGCTGGCGGTCACGCGGGGCATCGGCGTGGTGCACGCACTGGCCGGCAGCAAGGACCCCTCGAACACGGACGTCGAGCTGCTGCTGGAGGTCCAGAACGAGCTTCCCATCGACACGGTAATCTACTCTCAGATGGAGGACGTCGACAGAGTGGCCGCACTGGGACTGCCGAGAATCGGCGGTTGCCTGCTTCTCGACGGCTCCTTCAGTTCGGGGACCGCCGCTCTCACCGAGCCGTATGCCGACAGAGAGGGCACTGGTGTTCTCTACTACGAGGACGAGCATCTCACGGCGTTCTTCCGCGGGGCCCACGAACGGGGGCTGCAGCTCTCGGTCCACGCTCTGGGCGAGCGCGCGATCGGCCAGGCTATACGCTGCTACCGCGCGGCAGCAGGCTCGGAGACGCGTGAGGCGAGGCACAGGATCGAACACTGCGAGTTGCCAAGCGACGCCCACATCGCGGCGATCGCCGGGGCGGGTATCTTCCCGTGCGTGCAGCCGACGTTCGAGTTTCTGTGGGGCAGGCCCGGCGGGATGATCGAGAAGCGGCTGGGGCCCGCCAGAGCTGCCCGGACCAACCCTCACAGGACCATGCTTGCGGCCGGGATCCCCCTCGCCGGAGGCTCCGATTCGTACGTCACCCCGATGGACTCGCTGCTGGGCATCCACTCGGCCATCAACCGGCCGAACGAGTCGGAGCGGCTATCCGTCTTCGACGCCGTGGGGCTCTTCACGAGCGGGGCGGCGAGGGCTTCGTTCGATGAGTCGAAACGAGGGACGCTGGAGGTGGGGAAGGAAGCCAGCTTCACCGTTCTCGATGATGACCCGTTCGATGTTCGTCCCGAGACCATCAGAGACATCGGTGTCGCGGCTCTCTATATCAGGGGAGAGAAGGTGGGGGTCTAGCGTTCCGTCCGGGCCGGCTGGAAGAAGACGTCGTGGAGCGCCTCGAGGACCCTTCTTGCGCCATCGGGCCTGACAGCCACCACCGTCGACCGCCCTTCCGAGACCATCGCCAGCAGATCCTCGTCGGTGCTCGTGACAGCCGCTGAGATGGCCGCCGCAGCGACGGCTGATCCCGCATCGCGACCCACCGCGCAGATAAGGTGCGCCCGGCGGGCCGACATGCTCCCGTCGCTCCGCTCGAGGAGTTCCTTCATGGCCACTCTCTCGACAGCGACCAACGTCTGATCCCCGAGTGTCAGGACGAACTTCACACGGTCCGATAGCTCCCCGATCTCTGCTGCGGCGGTGGCCGGCATGCGTTCCCACGTCAAGAGCTCGACGTCCTCGAGCAGAGAGAGCCCGGCAACCGGGGGACACGGACGCGTGGGCTCATCGAGGACTATCGTGCCCGCGGTGTCGGACACGCTCTTCCGGACGTGGAGCGTGATGCCGTTCTCCTCCGCGAACCGCACGGCATCCTCCTTGAGGACGGTCGCACCGTACCGCGCCAGTTTGCTCATGTCCTCGAACGAGATCTCGCTGATCTTCCTGGCTGCGGGGACGGTGTTCGGGTCCGCCGTGTATACGCCGTCGACGTCCGTCAGGATCTCGCAGCGTTCGGCGCCCAGCGCCGCGGCCAGCGCGACGGCGGTCGTGTCGGACCCACCTCTGCCCAGGGTCGTCACGTTCTTCGCCGTACTCACGCCCTGGAACCCACCGACTACAACGACGTTGCCGGACGCAAGTTCGCGAACCACTCTGTCGGGACGCACCTCCAGGATGCGGGCGTCCGTGTGCTTCGTGTCCGTGATGATGCCCACTTGAGAGCCGGTGAAGGAGATCGCGGGGCAGCCGATCGAGTTCAGTGCTATGGCGAGAAGCGACATCGATATCCGCTCGCCCGCCGTCATCAGCATGTCCAGCTCGCGCTGGTTCGGCTCGGCCGCCAGTGCTGTGGCATCTCTGAGCAGCGAGTTGGTCGTGCCTCCCGGGGCCGAGACGACCACGACCACATCGTGACCGCTCCCTCTGAGCGCCGCGAGCCTCTCGGCGATCGCGACGATCTTCTCCCGACCGTCGATCGATGTGCCGCCGTACTTCTGAACGATGGTGGACACGGGGCTGCCGTCTCTCCGTTCGGGCCGGTGGTGGTTGCTACTATTCCTCTACCACATCGCGTCTGACGGGTCAACGGGCGCGTTGCTTCGGTCCGGGGAGCTTCTCCTTGGCGCCTGCTCGCGGCTTGACAGCCGCCGACCCGCGCGGGTACGCTCGTGGTGGAGGATCCGACGAGATGGACACATCACTGATTCTTCAGAACGGCGGAGGCGTTAGATGGCAGAGCGATTCGACCTGGCCGTGATCGGCGGCGGCCCCGGCGGGTACGTGGCGGCAATACGAGCAGCGCAGCTGGGCCTCAGAGTTGCCCTCGTGGAGAAGGAACAGTTGGGCGGTGTCTGCCTCAATCGGGGCTGCATTCCCACGAAGGCGCTCCTGGCGAGTGCCGGGGTGTTTTCGGCGCTCGGGCGTGCCGATGAATTCGGTGTGAAGGTCGAGGGCGTCAAGGCGGACGTTCCCGCGATGTTCAGGCGCAAGGACGAAGTGGTCGCGCGCCTCCGCGGTGGTGTTGAGACGCTTCTCAGGAAGCGGAAGGTCACGGTTTACAGGGGGCTCGGGTCGATCGCGGAGCCCGGTGTCATCGGCGTCGAAGGGCCCGACGGCACCGCCGCCGTCGAGTGCGAGCGGATCATCCTGGCGACGGGGTCGACGCCGCTCGTGCCGGAGACGTTTCCCTATGACGGCAGGGTCGTCGTCACGACGCGCGAGGCGCTGGAGTCTCCTCACATGCCGGACGACGTGCTGATCATCGGTGCGGGAGCGGTCGGCTGCGAATTCGCGGGATTCTACTCGTCGCTGGGTCTCTCCGTAACGCTGGTCGAGATGCTCCCCGAGGTGCTCCCCGGTGAGGACCGGTCCGCTGCCAGGCTGCTTCTGGCAGCGATGAAGAAGCGGGGCGTGGATGTCCGCACGGCAACGAAGGTGGAGTCGATCGAGGTCACCGGGGACACCGCCCTGACGATGCTGTCGGACGGGACGTCCGTCGAGACCGGGCGCGTGCTTCTTGCCATGGGGCGCCATCCCGGCTCCGGCGGCTCCGGCATCCCCGAGGCGGGCATTGTGGTCGAGCGCGGTGCGGTCGTCGTCAACGAGAAGATGGAGACCTCGCGGCCGGGCGTCTACGCGATCGGGGACTTGGTGGGAGGGTGGCTGCTGGCACACGTTGCCTCCCGTGAGGGCATCGTGGCCGCGACCAACGCCGCGGGGCGGGACCTCGCGATGAGCTACCGCGCCGTGCCCAGATGCACCTTCACCAGGCCTGAGATCGCCAGCGTTGGGATCACCGAGACGGCAGCTTCGAGCCAAGGCCTCGAGCTCTCATCCGGGAGGTTCCCGTTCGCCGCCTCGGGCAAGGCGCTGGCCGAGGGTGAGGCCCAGGGGTTCGTGAAGATCCTTTGCGACGCGGCGAGCGGACGCGTGGTCGGGGGGGTGGTCGTCGGCCCCCACGCGTCGGACCTGATCCACGAGGTGGCGCTTGCCGTCGAGGCGGAACTCTCGTTCGACAAGTTGGCGGGTATGATACACGCACACCCCACGCTCGCGGAATCGGTCATGGAAGCCGCCGAGGCCGTCGAGGGTCTGAGCATCCACTCCGGTTAGCCGCCTGAAGTCGCGGGGGTGGGGAAGGAGCGAAAGCGCTCCCCCGGCGCCCCGCCCGCGGACGTGCGAACGCCGGGACCATCGTCCCGGCGTTCACATATCTGGAAGAATCGATCTTCCGCTGTTCCTACTCTATGCAGCCCTTGCGCTTGAGCATTGCTATGCGCGACTCGAGATCGTAGAGCTTGACGATAACGTCGGTGATCGGGTCCAGTCTGGTTCTCTGCACGCACTTGCTGTAGATGGCGTGCTGAAGGGCGGCCGTGCTCTCCTTGAGGAGCACGTTCTCCATCACCAGTTCGTCGGTAGGCGGAACGAACCACAGGTCTATCGTGATGTCGTTGCCGTAGTCGATGAGCTCTGTGAACTCGAAACCGCCGTCCGACGACGTCAGCTGCTCCGTCGCCAGAAGCCCGCCCATGTACAGCTTGACGTTCACATCCAGTAGCGGTCGGCCCTTCTCGTCGACCACCAGTCCCGTGATGGTCGTCTCACTCTTCCCGGCGAATCCGCTGCGGACGGCCGCCGGCATGCCGGTCGACGGCGTGGTCGGGATGGCGTCGGTAGGACCCGCGGCCACCGCGGGAAGCGACATCACCAGGAGCGCCGCAAGGACAGACACAATCATCCTCTTCATATGCCGTGCCACCTTTCCTTCCTCCAGAGTTCGTTGCTCTCAGGGAGGAACCGTATCAGGCGGACGGACCCCTGTCAACGTCTAAAGGTTCCCAACACGGCTTGTTGAAGACCCTGAGCGATGATATACTGCGCTTTCATGAGACAGGTCACGCGCAGAAGCCGCACGGTCAGGAGAGTGCCGCCCCTCACGCTCGCCCTCGCCCTCACGCTCGCCCTCGTGCTCGTGCTTCCCGTGCCGGCGTTCCCGGTCGGGAGCGTCAGCACGGTTTCGCCTCGCCCGATGGCCATGGGCGGGGCCTTCATGGCCGTTGACGACGAGCTTGCCGCGATGGCCTGGAATCCGGCCGGCTTCATGCCGCCGCACTGCGGAAGCGGGGCCGACTTCCGCGTCCACGTCAACATCCTCGGAGCGCCCGCCATTGTGCATGAAACCGGGCTCCTGACCGGCGGGGAGTCCGAGCCGTTCGCCTCGCTGTCTGCCATCGAGAAGCTGTCGGTCGCCCTGGGTGCCGTCGCGAAGGGCGTAACTGTCCGGAGGGGTGGTGTGGCCGTGGGCGTTCTTTTCCTCGAGGAGCACCTGGACCCCGATGGACTGGCCGACGCGAAGGGGCTCGCCGACGCGAGCGATCTCCTGAGCGCGTACTACACAACGTTC
>DAOWCM010000367.1 GCA_030639555.1 Candidatus Eiseniibacteriota bacterium
GAGCGCCAGCTCGAGGAGGTGACACTGCGCAACGCCGGTCAGTCGGACGTCTGCCTGATGGAATGGACTCTGACAGACAGGGTCGGGCGAGCGTGGACGCTGGGTGGAGCAACCCTCCATCCCGGCGAATCCGTCGTGATCGTGCGCAACGGCATGCCCATGAATCTGAACAACCGAGGTGACCACATCTACCTCCGGGATCCCAACGACATTGTCTTCGACGAGTTCCAGTATGGACCGACTGGTGAGGGCACTGTCGTAGAGACCAACCACTAGACGCGCTCCTCAGGCTGCCGGACCACTCACCGGCTCTTCGGTCGCTCAAGATAGGGGGTGCGCGTGGCCAAGAACATCGTCATCTGCTCGGACGGGACAGGCGCCACCGCGGCCAAGAACCGCGGCACGAACGTCTTCAAGCTCTACGAGGCCGTGGAGCTGCACGACCACCGTGTGCACCCGGGCAGGATCCCCCAGATCGCGTTCTATGACGATGGGGTCGGGAGTCAGGGGTGGAAGCCGCTGAAGCTTCTGGGCGGGGCATGCGGGCTCGGTTTCAGCGTCAACGTCCGGCAGCTCTACGCCGAACTCGCGCGCACATACGAACCCGGGGACAGGATTTACTTCTTCGGGTTCAGCAGAGGGGCATTCACCGTGAGGACGGTGGCCGGAATCGTCACCAAGTTCGGTCTCCTCGACAGGACCAGGTTCCAGAGCGACAAGTCCCTTCTGCGCGGCGTCAAGTGCATCTACAAGATCTACCGGCTGACCTACTCCACGGTCGTGCAGCGGCTCTTCGACAGACTCCTGAGGAGGTCCCGCCGGCTGGCTCGTCGTCGCGGCGCGCCGTGGCGCTTCGTCGGAGGCAGGCTTCACGAGGATGCTCCCCGCATTCATTTCATCGGGGTGTGGGATACGGTCGATGCTCTCGGGTTCCCGGATGACTCAGTGGCGGATCTCGTGAACTCGGTCTTCTACCGCTTCAAGTTCCCGAACTATGCTCTCCATGATCGCGTGGACCGTGCGTGCCAGGCGCTCGCGATAGACGATGAACGCGCGACGTTCCATCCCCTGCTGTGGGACGAGAGCAGGAGCTCACGCTCCGGCGTCACTCAGGTGTGGTTCTCGGGAGCGCACTCGAATGTGGGTGGCGGGTATCCCAAGCACGGCATGTCGCTCGTTGCGCTCAACTGGATGATGGGGGAGGCGGAGGCGGCTGGGCTCCGGTTCATCCCCGGGTTGCGGGCCGAGTATCGTGACCGCGAGAACGTCAACGATAAGCTGGCGGACTCGCGCGGAGGCCTGGCGTTCTTCTACCGCTATGAGCCCCGCGACATATGGCGTGCTTGCGAGGAATACGGCGTGACACCGGCGATTCATGTGAGCGCGTTGGAACGCGTAGCTCAGCAGACCGAAGGCTACTCGCCAGGCAACGTCCCCTGCTCCAGCACCCTTGTCGAGACCAGGGGCGCGCGGGCGCCGGGCCGCTTGGCAGCCCTGAGCGGGGATGTTGAGACGTTCCTGACCGAGAGGCTCGGTGAGTGGATCCTTGCGGCGGGCTTCCGGCGTCGCCTCCGGAGGCCCGGCGGTGACGCACACGCGCCGCACAGCCTGCTGGATCTGGCACGTCCGGCCGCGAGTGCGAGGTCCGTCTCGCACTACATCTTCCTGGGCGCCGTCGTCGCGCTGGCCTTCCTGGCCTGGCCGGTTCTGCAGGAACAGACCGGGGGCGTCTGGCCGATGTCCGGCGGGCGGCTGCAAGCGCTCCAGGACGCGTTCCTCAGAGGCATCTGCAGTGGCGCGTGGGAGGCGTTGCTCGCGGCGGTTCTTCTGTTGGTCATCATCTTATCGCTGGTGACTGCAGTGCGGGCTCGCGTGCATATGGAGCGTGATTTCTCAGAGTTCTGGTACAGCGCGCTGCCCACCCTCAGGAGGATGATGGCCGACAGACTGCCCTAGGGCAGCGTGCCTGGGCGCCGCAACGCTCTGAGCGGGCCGAGGCGACGCCGTGCGACGGATGGCGAGCGCCTGACCGCTCCCCTTGCCCCGAGGGAATAAACCCGCGGCTTCCGAACTGTGTCACACCTGTTGGACGACCGTTCGCCACACGACCGCCCCCCGGCGCTCCGCGGAGCAGAAGGTTCAGTGCGTCTGCGAAGCCGCTTTCTGCTGGAGCCTGTCCTGCCGTTCTGCTATCATGAATCCGACCATCCGATGAGCAGGATGCGCGCTGAGGAGAGAGGCGATGAAAGCCATGTTCGATCCTGCCGTGCGTGTGGCCTGCGCAGTGTGTTCAGTAGCGCTCTTCATCTTCCTCGCGGGAGCGCCCGCTCTCGCGGATTCCCCTTTGTTATCGATGCCCGACCCCGCCGCGGCCTACTGCGAGAACCTGGGCTATACCTACGAGATCATCGACAGCGACGGCGGGCAGCGCGGCGTGTGCGTGCTTCCCGACGGCCGGCGCGTGGACGCATGGGCGTTCTACCGTGGCAAGGCCGCGCCCGAGTACTCCTACTGCGCGAGGCAGGGTCTCGGCATCCGGACGAAGACCACGGACCACGGTTCCTTCATCAC
>DAOWCM010000214.1 GCA_030639555.1 Candidatus Eiseniibacteriota bacterium
ACGCCCGCTGTCCCCCAGGAGGGCATACTTGGCCTCATTCCGCTCCAGACGGCTGCAAGTCCCCAGTGTCCTTGCCCTCACGACGTTCGGGGCGTCTTTCGCGGCGTTCGCGACCACGGCGGCGCGGTCGCTCTACTGGGGTGACTCCGCCGAGTTCGTTGCGGTAGCGGCGACGCTCGGCGTCGCACATCCCCCTGGATATCCGCTCTACACGCTGCTTGGCGCCCTGGCCGTTCGTCTGCCGTTCGGGACCCCGTTCCTGCGCATGTCGCTTCTGTCGGCCCTGTTCGCTTCGGGGGCAGTCGCCGCCGCGGCCCTCATCGTGTGGGTGGGGACGGGCCCCTCGGAGTCGAGGCCTGAGCGGCCCTTGCTTCCACGCATCGCCGGCGCGCTGCTGGCGGGATTCGCTCTGGCTTTCGGTCCGACCTTCTGGTCGCAGGCGGTAGTGCCGGAGGTCTACTCCCTCTCGGCCTTTCTGGTGCTGTCCGCCATCTTTCTGTTCACCGTCTGGTTCCGGAACCACGCGAGCCGCGGAGTAGAGGCTTTTGCCGGCAGTTTGGCGCTTCCCCGTTGTCTGGCCGGAGAGGGTCCCATCGTCCTACTGGGCCTGACGCTTGGTCTGGCGCTCGCGCACCACCTGACCGCCGCGTTTCTCCTGCCGCCGCTCGCGCTGGGGCTCCTCCGGCGGCGTCCGTCGGTCCGGTCGTCCCTGGCGGGCGTGGGGCTCATCCTTGTCGGGCTGTCCTTCTACGCCTACCTGCCTCTGAGAGCCGCCCACGATCCCGCGATCCTCTGGGCGCCGGTCGGCACGTGGCCGGAGCTCCTGGATCACATCACGGGAGCGCAGTACGCGCCGAGGCTGTTCACGGCGCCCCTCGCGGAGGTCGTCCATAAGATGACAGTGTTCGCGTCGGGCGTGCCCCGTGAGGTCACGTGGACCGTGCTCCTCTTGGCGGCGCCCGGGTTCGTCGTGCTGTTCAGGAGGACAAGGGTCATCGCACTCGTTCTGGCCGGCTGGAGTCTTCTCGTTCTGACGCACGCGGCCGTCTGTAAGATCCCCGACATCGGCAGCTACTACATTCCGCTCTACGCGGTGCTCGCCGTCGCGGGCGGATTCGGTCTGTCCGTCGTGGCGTCGGGGAAGTGGTGGCGTCGAGCGGCACCCGTCGCCGGCTGGCTCGCCGTGGCGGCCGCAGTGGCCGTGGTGGTGCCGCACGCGCGAGGCAACTGGTCGCAGAACGACCTCAGGCTGCGGAACGACGGGCGGCTCTACGTCGAGCGGATGCTGAGCTCCGTTGCTCCAGGTGGGGTAGTGGTGACGATGACCAACAGGGTTCTCTTTCCGCTGTGGTACGAACGCCACGTGGAGCGAACTCGCGACGACTTCGCCGTGGTCTGTGTGCGCGAGCACGCCCCGCACCTCGAGCGCTGGTATCCGGACGTGCGCTTCCCGACGGAGGGGGAGCTTTGCTCCAGCTTCGAGGGACCGCCGGCCGCCCTGGAAGCTCGGGCTCGCGACTCGGTGCCCGTCGGCAACTACCTTCCGCTCTTCGTCTCGATGAACGTGGGGGAACGTCCCGTCTATGCGGACCCCGGTCTCGGACGCCGTCTCTTCCTCGACCGCGCCATCCCGCGGGGGATACTCGTCGAGATAGGGGAGAGCCCCGCCGGCTCGCTCCGGGAGGACGCGCGGCTCGAACACGACAACTTCTGGGAGTCGGTTCTCGACGAGCTGGCGGCGGACACGACGCTCGATGGCCGGACCGCGGAGGTCTACGCGAAGACGCTCGCGGAGCATGGCATGCTGATGATAGAGCGCGGAGACATCGACTCAGCGATCGACGCCCTCGAGCGCGCGTGCACGCTGGCGCCCGGTGTCCCGCTGTGTCACAACAGCCTCGGCGTGGCCTACGACGGAGCCGGCCGACGCGAGGACGGCGTCGCTCAGTTCGAAGCCGCCCTGGCGCTCGCCCCAGGTCTCGCAGCTCCTCACCACAACATCGGGAGGTCCGCCGAACGCAGTGGCGACACCGAGCGCGCCAGGAGGGAGTTCGAGGCAGCCGTTGAGCTGGACCCCCACAACCCTTCCTACAGGATCGAACTCGGCGCGCACCTGGAGAGAGCCGCGGAATTCGAGAGTGCGGAGGCGATGTTCCAGAGCGCCGCGAACCTGTCCGACGGTGACTGGGGCGCGAGCCTGGCCTACGGTGGTTTCCTTTCCCGGAGGAAGAGATACCCGGAGGCCGTGGCGGCGTACCAGCGCGCCGAGGAGCTCAGACCGGGCTCGACCGGTGTGCTCCGGGGTTTGGGCCGATGCTACTGGGCTCTCGATGACAGGGAGCAGGCCCTCGAGGTGATGAGGCGGCTGGCGGAACTGCAGCCGCACAATCCTGCCGCGAAGTACGAGCTGGCGATGATGCTGAACCGTTCCGGGCGAGGGCGCGAAGCAGCGGCACTGCTCGACGACGTCATCCGGATCCTCCCGAACATGTGGGAGGCGAGGGCGCTCAAGGCGGGCATACTGGGCGGGCTGGGGCGACACTGGGAGGCGCGCATCCTATTCGAGAAGGCCGTTGAACTCGGCGCCTCGGGCGACGCCTTCTGGGAGACGTGGATCGCGATGGAGACCGCCCTGGGCGACGCGGGACACGAAGCGGCTGTTCGGGAACGGGCGGACAGGCAGAGTCAATCGCGACGTGACGACGAATCAGACGCTGTTGCAGAGTGACGGCTTCTCATGTAGTATCACACGTGATTCTGGTATGCGTGATGTACCGGGAGTGTCGGCGGCCGGTTTCCAGCCACCACCTGTGGCGAAACGGAAGAGCGGGTCATGAACACCGACGAACGCGCGGTCCAGAGTAAGCCCGCCGGCGCTCGGAGGCACGTGCGCTTCACGAGCAGGGAGATAGCTCTCCTTGGTCTGATGGCGGCGCTGTGGGGTGTGATAGAGATCACCGTTGGCGGGATGATCAAGACGTGGCACATCCCGTTCGGCGGCTCATTCCTTTCGACGTTCGGCGTTGTCATACTGCTCACGGCACGCGGCAGCGTGCCGCGCAAGTGGTCGTCGATACTGATCGGCGTCGTCGCCGCCGGAGTGCGTCTCGCGTCTGGATTCGGCGGCGCCGTCTTCGCGGCGATCGGCATCGTCGCCGAGGCGCTCATCGTTGAGTTCGTGCTGAGTCTCTGGTCGAGCTCCAGGCTCAGGGCGCGCATGCTTGCCGGTATCCTGGCCGTGACGTGGGCCATGGTCCACCCGTTCGTGGTGCAAGGCTACATGGCCGGCCTTGGTCCGGCGAAGGTCTACTCGTTCACTATCGGCCTGATCGTGGGGCAGGAATCTCTCAGTTCCGGACAGGCCATGCTGGTATTCCTCTCTCTCCTGCTGGTTCACGCAGCCATGGGGGTTTGTGCCGTGCTCTTCGTTGACAGGATTATGCTCGCTCCCTACGCGCGGGCGCACCGATCCACGGGGATCGGTGGCCGTGATGACGACGCCGGCGGGTCGTCGAGCGGGGGAGGGAATGCAGCGCTTCGGGTCGTGCTCGTGGCCACGCTTCTGCTGGCCGTAGGCGTCCCGGGCGCGCAGGCTCAGCAGTCCGAGTCGTCGCGTGTCGCCGCGGGTGTGGGCCCTGCCGGAGTGTACTGGCTGCTCCCCGAGTTCACGGTGGTCGGTTCGAGGCTCTTCGGGCCCTACTCGGTGTTCGAGGTGGAGTCGGAGGATATCCGGCAGGTGGGCGCCGACAACCTGTCAGATGCCCTCAGCCTCGTGCCGGGAATGGTCGTCAGGACGAACTCGCGAGGCGAGGCGAAGCTCTCGACGCGTGGACTTGCCGAGCGCGAGATCGTTGTCCTGGTAGATGGGGTGCCGATCTCGGATCCGTACACCGGGTCCGTCAACTCGGCGATGATCTTAAGCGGCGCCATCGGGAAGATCAGCGTCACGAAGGGCCCGGCCGCGAGCGTCTATGGGGCGAACGCGCTCGGCGGCATCATCGAGGTGACGACGACCGGGAGCGGACGAACGGGTCTGAGCTATCTTCTGTCCGCGGGCAGCGACGGCCGGTACTCCGGCTTCGTTTCCGGCGGAGGCGGCGTGGGGCATGTCCACCTGAACGGTGGGCTGTCCGCGAATGGGGGAAGCGAGTTCGGGCTGCCTGAATCGTACACCTCGGAGCGGTGGGAGGACGGGGGAACGCGGGACTTCTCGGCTCGCGAGGATATCTTCGCCTGGGGTCGCGCCTCGTGGAAGCCGTCCCGCACCGTTGACGCGTCCGTATC
>DAOWCM010000358.1 GCA_030639555.1 Candidatus Eiseniibacteriota bacterium
TCGAGGGTCTCTGGTTCGCAACGACCTACTACTTCAGAGCCAGGAGCGTGGACGAGTGCGGCTGCGAGGTCGTCTCGGATGTGCTGTCCGTGACGACCGTCCCCGAAGCGGTCCGGATCATCGCCGTTTCGCTTCTCGACGTGACGTCGACCACGGCGGCCATTCGCTGGTGGACGAACGTCCCCTCCACGTCACAGATCGTCTACGGAACAACGCCGTCCTACGGCCATTCCTCGGCGTTTGAGGCCGATCTTACGACGAGCCACCTCGTCTTGCTCGATGGGCTCTCGCCCGAGACGCTCTACCATTTCAGGACTCTCTCGGTTGACGCGGAGGGCCGCGAGGCGTCTTCCGAGGACCTCGCGTTCACCACGGAGCCGGCCGACGCACCCCAGAGGCTCAGCATCTACAACGTGGTAGTTCACGTGGCGGAGGAGGGCACCGTCGCCACTGTCGGATGGATAACGAACTTGCCGTCGACATCATTGGTCGAGTACGGACGAGACACGGGCTACGGATCGAGCGTCGCGGACGACGAAGAGGTCACGCAGCACAGCGTTGTTCTGAACGCGCTGGAACCCGGGACACTCTACCACTTCAGGGTCGCGAGCAGCGCGGGAGCAGGGATAGACGCGGTCTCGGACGACATGGTGTTATCGACACAAGGCGTGGGGGACTCCTCCCCTCCCATGCCGCCCGAAGGACTCACGGCCACGTCCACGGAGTTCGCAGTGAATCTGTCGTGGGAGCCGACGCCCGACGGCGACCTTGCCGGCTACACGCTCTACAGAAAACGCGAGGGACAGTTCCTGCACTCCACCGTGGCAGCGGTGCCGGCAGGGCAGACCGCCTACAGCGACGTGGACGTGCGGCCTGGCACTTACTACGAGTACGTAGTCGCCTCCCGCAACGTGATGGGAGACGAGAGCGGGCTCTCCCAGTCAGTCCGGGTGATGGCAGGCGCCAGTGTGTCCGGGCACATCTGGGTCTTCCCCAATCCCATCGCGGACCTCACGGCCATCAGGTTCGCTCTGCCGCAGTCCCCGCAAGCGCGATCAGGAAGCTCACTGGACAGCGGATACACGCTGCGGATATACGACGTCGCAGGACGCCTGGTGCGGACGCTCGACGGCACGTCGCCGGCATCCGAGCCACGGACCGTCCACTGGGACACTACCGACGATGGTGGGAGGCGCGTCGCGAGCGGAACGTACTTCTGCGTGGTCGCGAACCGGGCCGGCGCCCTCCGCACGAAGCTGCTCGTGCTCAGGTAGGGTTTCTCCTCTCAGGTGGTCCCGAATCCCAGGCCATCGGGCGTGCGTCACAGGACACAGACCGCACAACATGTATAGAGAGAAGCGCGGCCGGCCGTCGAATGAGCGGTGTCGTCTACTCGTCTCTTGATTCGGGTGCCGGTGCGCATCTAGACTGGCGCGGTGTGTTCACAGCGCTGGAAGAGCCGGCAAGGGACGCGGACGTGAAGAAGGAGGTAATCATGCGGAGAGTTCTGGTACTGATGCTGACCGCGGTGCTCGTGTTCGGTCTGTTCGGGTGCGCCTCAATGACACGCAGGGACACCGGCATTCTGATCGGCGCCGCAGGCGGCGCGCTCGCGGGCGCGGCCATCGGGAACGCGTCCGGGAACCCGGCGGTCGGTGCCATCCTGGGCGCGGTGGTCGGCGGAGCAGCCGGAGGCATCATCGGCAACTACATGGACGATCAGGCGGCAGAGATGGAGGCCGATCTCGAGGGCGCCACCATAGAGCGAGTCGGAGAGGGCATCAAGATCACCTTCGACTCCGGCATCCTCTTCGACGTCGACAGGGCCGAACTGAGATATGAAGCCAAGGAGAACATCGCCAGGCTCGCGGAGATCCTCAACAAGTACGAGGACACGAACATCATGCTCGCGGGGCACACTGACTCTGACGGCGCAGAGGACTACAACATGGCACTCTCCGAGCGAAGAGCGCGAGCGGTGGAAAACTACCTCGCGGAACGCGAGGTGAGCAATCCGCGGATGTCGTCGGCTTGGTACGGCGAGTCGCGGCCGGTAGCTGACAACAGCACGCTCGAGGGCAAGCAGGCCAACCGCCGCGTCGAGGTCGCCATCATGGCCAACGAAGAGTTGAAGAAGGCGGCCGAGGAGCAGGCGGAGCAGCAGGGATAGCAGGAGCGCAGCGCCAAGGCGCAGACCGCCACAATCGAGAGGGCCGCCCCGCATCGCGCGGGGCGGCCCTCTTTCGTTCCGATTCTATCCAACAGGGCTATTCAGTGAGCCTGACGACGTTCTCCGCGGCCGGGCCCTTCTCACCCTGGACGATGTCGAACTCGACAGAGTCGCCCTCGCCAAGGGTCTTGAACGCATCGTCGCCGCTCTGGATAGCCGAGAAGTGGACGAAGCAATCCTTCTGCCCATCATCTGGCGTAATAAAGCCAAAGCCCTTGCTGTCATTGAACCACTTCACCTTACCGGTCGTACGCATCCAGCACTTACCTCCGTCTAGACAGCCGCGTCCGGGCTTTCGTCCCGATCTGCCGGCCATTGCAAATGCGCGGGCCTCTCACCCGCTTGAACGCGCCACATCGCCGCCGGTGCAATTCCTGGCACATGCCTCGGAAACAAAAAAGGGCCTGCGCGTATGCCAGGTCCCTCTAGTGTCCTCGGATATGTCCGTGCACCGACGTGGCTCCGCCTACTCCAAGCAA
>DAOWCM010000161.1 GCA_030639555.1 Candidatus Eiseniibacteriota bacterium
CGGATGTCCGCGGAGAAGGGGGTCGACACGATGTTCTGCTCCATCGCCGCGTACATGTAGAGCTTGTTCGGGTTGATCGCCCGCGTTCTCTCGTCCAGCACGAACGGCGCGATCCCGACCGTGGCGTGAGAGAGGTGCGCCGGCAGCTCCTCATAGGGAACGCGGCCCGTGAAGACAATGTGGTCCGGGTATTCCCCGGCGAGAGTCTCTGCCATCGCCCTCGCTCCCTCGAACACCCTTCCGATGCAAACGACACCCGTCCTCGCCTGCAGATCGGACAGCGCCCCCGCCAGAGCCTCTAGAACGTCGAAGTCGATCCGGTCATCGACCGATCCCACGTACGCGACGAGCTGAGTGCAGTCACCAACAGGGCTCTCTGCGATGAGCGCCGGGAGCGGCCCCTCGCGTCTCCCCGTGAAGATCTCCAGGTCGACCCCGTTCCCCACGACCATTCCGCGGCCGCACACGTCGCGCAGACGCGCCGACGACGATACGACCTCGGTGGCGCCGGCAACTAAGTTCCGGAAGACGCGCTCCGCGGCATCCGGGCAGGCGGGGTAGAACTCCGTGTGAAGGTCGTTGCAGTCGTAGACGACAGGGATCCCGAGCTCCTTGATGCGAGGAACGATCGGTGCGGCCCATATGTAGGAGCAGACGACGACGTCCGGTCCAAAAGAATGCACCCTCCTGAGGAGTGCGCGGAGTCCGGTGCTCGAAAGAATTCCCGTGAGCGCTCTGACGGGGGCGATATTCGAGTCGGGCTTCGGGAGCGGGAGCGAGGCGTAGCGGACGCGCGGGTGCCGCGCGTCGGTCCTTTCCCGGAAGCTGTTCTCGCCCGCACGGGCGTTGACCGGGGAGAGGAAGAGCACGTCCCAGTCGTCGGGGAACCGGCGCACGAGCTGGTGCTTCCGCGAGACCTGGGACAGCCACTGCACTTCCGATATGTAGAGGACCCTCATGTCGTTCTCCGTCCGCCAGCGTGCCCGAAGCGCCACACAGTCTAGCGGTTGGGTCGCGTGGTCGCAACCGCAGCCTCGGGCAGACGTGACAGCGTAGTCGCGAGCGTGTACAATCAGCGCGCAGAACTAAGGAAGGAGGTGCGCACGTGGAAACGAAGAGCGTCCCCATCAGGTTCCCCGAGGGCGCCAACATCATCCTTGGACAGAGTCACTTCATCAAAACGATCGACGACCTCTACGAGATCCTGATCAGCGCGGTACCTGGCATGAAGTTCGGAGTGGCGTTCTGCGAGGCGTCCGGTCCGTGCCTGATCCGGTTCGACGGGAACGATGAAGAGCTCAAGGCGGCGGCCGTGAAGATCGCGAGCGAAGTGGGAGCGGGCCACAGCTTCGTCATCGTGATGACTGACGGTTTCCCCATCAACGTCCTGAACGCGGTCAAGGCCTGTCCCGAGGTGTGTCGCATCTACTGCGCGACTGCCAACCCGGTCGAGGCGATCGTCGTCGAGACCGGGCAGGGCAAGGGTATCCTCGGCGTCGTTGACGGCGAGAGCCCGAAGGGCGTCGAGAACGAGGATGACATCAGAGCGCGCAGAGATTTCCTGCGGACCATCGGATACAAGAGATAGGCGCGACCCCGTACGTGAGGTAATCCCCGAGTGTCACCCGGGAGAACAGCGCTCGCACTCTGTGTGGGGATTCCGCGCCGCCTGTCTTGGTCGCGCCGCTTCCGTCAGCAGGAGAATTCGCGTATCAACTTCCGAGCATCCCCGGCCATCTCTCTCGGGATGAGCACCTTCGTCTCATCAGGAGGTGTCTCCGCCGGGAAGAGCTCGTTACTGAGGAAGCATGGTATGCCGCTCTCTTCGAGCAGCTCTCTCAACTCGCCGATGCGCTCGTCGTCCTCTGTAGTCTCGATGACGACGAGACCCTCAGCCGGAAGGTCTCCGTCGACGTCGTCTTCTTCTTCGCTCTGGCTTACCCGGTCTTCTCTTGTGACCAGAGGGACGTTGCAGTGCGGGCAGACCTCGATGGGGTCCTCGAACTCACACTCGCATTCCGGACAGGTGCCCACGTTGTAGCTCCTTCAAGGTGTGTCGCGAGGGGTGTTGTCTGAACGAGTAGAATACTAACAACGTGCTACGCGGAGTCAAAGAAAATAATGTGCGGCGGCGGTCCTGGACGGCCGACGTCGGCGTGCTCGAGACGCACGTGGGTCGGGAGGCGCGACGGTGATGAGTCAGAACGTACACTCGGGTTCGGCGATCGGCCCGCCCGTGCCCCGGCGCTCCATCGGTGACGGCGGTCGGCTCTCGCTCTTGAACTCGTCGGCGGTCGGTGATTTGCGATGAGCCTCCGGTGCACCCGCGGGGCTTCCTCCGGGCGCCACCGTCGGACCCGCGGCGCTCCCTGGGATGCGTGCGCGCGGTTGACACCCCGGGGGACGGGAGTTAGCATCGAGTTTCTTCCACCATCAGGCACATCTTGCGCTCGGACGGGGGGATTCCCGTCGCGGGAGGAGGTTGGTCGACATGAGAAAGACGTTCGTGGCGTCAGCGGTTGTCGTCTGCCTGGTCGCGTGCCTCTGCCCGGCCGCGGCCGGTGACTACGCGGAGCCGCTCTTCCGGTTCGCGATACTCAGCGACCGCACCGGCGGGCACACGCCGGGCATCTACCCGCAGGTGATCGAGGAGATCAACCTCCTGAACCCCGATTTCGTGGTCACGGTCGGCGATCACATCGAGGGATACGGGGAGGACTACGAGCGATCCGATGTTGAGTGGGATTCGCTAATGGTTCTCATAGGCGCGCTCGAGGCGCCGTTCTACATGACCCCCGGCAACCATGATATCTGGGACGACGAGTCGGAGGCCATGTACACGGCCAGAACGGGCTTCGACCCCTACTACTCGTTCGACTACGAGAACACGCACTTCGTGATCCTCGACAACAGCCGCATCGACGCGGCCGCAGATTTCCCGGAGGAGCAGAGAGACTGGCTTGTCGCGGACCTTGCGCGGCACAGCGAGGCGGAGAACATCTTCGTGTTCGTCCACAAGCCGCTGTGGGCGCAGACCCTCGTGTTGGGCAGACCCGATCCCCTGCACGACATCTTCCGTGAGTACGGTGTAGATGCGGTCTTCAACGGCCACCTCCACCACTACTTCACGACGGAGTTCGACGGCATCGACTACACGGTCATCGGCAGCTCGGGAGGCGGCATGTACCGGAGCGCCGAGCAGCCGGTTACCAGAGGGGAGTTCTTCCAGTTTGGCTGGGTCACCGTGACGTCTCCCGGCTACGAGCTGGCGGTCATCGACCTTGGTGGCATCTACGCGCGCGATGTGGTGACGCAGGGCGACGTCCGCGAGATCCAACGAGTGGAGAGTGAACTGATCACGGTGAGCGCCGTGAGGGTCTTCGACGACGCATCGCTCCGCGCGCCCGTGGAGGTCACGATCGAGAATGTGACGGACAGTGTCATCGACGACGTGATAGTCTGGAAAGTTCCTGAAGGGTGGACCGTCGAGCCCGAAGAGGTGATCGTAGCGGTCGACCCAGGCCAGACCGAGACCCTCACCTTCATGATGTTCAACCAGGGAGCGCTCTATCCGGCGCCGCGCATGAGCTGCCGCTATCCGCTGTCGAACGGGAAGCTGCTCGACGTCGACCTGCCGGCGCGCGTGATGAGAACGGCGGCGGGCAGGATCACGTCGGATCCTCCTGTCATCGACGGTGATCTCTCGGACGCGTGTTGGGCGAGCTGCACACCGGTCACCGAGCTCCACGCGGCCTACGACGCGACCGTCGAGGGCAGAACTGAGTTCTCCTTCGCCTGCGATACCGAGAACCTGTACCTCTCCGCGGTTTGCTTCGACCCGGAGATGGTGAACGTGGCGGCGAACATCGAGGAGCGGGACGGGCCGGTCTACGGCGAGGACTGCGTGGGCTACTTCTTCCAGCCGAACCCCGGTGAGATGACCGTCTACCAGATATACGTCAATCCCCTGGGAACGGTGTTCGACCGGGAGATCACGTTCGACGAGACCATGTGGTACACCGCCAACAGGGAATGGGACGGCGAGTACGAGGTCGCCACGCTGCGCACCGACGACCGGTGGAGCGTGGAGATCAGAGTCCCGCTCGCCCAGATCGGGGGAGACATTGAGCAGTTCCCTGCCTGGAGAGCCAACTTCAGGCGGAAGCAGGCGCGAACCAGTGCGTCGGCCGACTGGCAGGTGCCCATCGACTACGACCCGAACACGTTCGGAGAAGTGGCCTTCGAGTAGCGTCGGACGGACGCGTCGCCGAGTTTGGGTCGGGTCGCCCTCCTCCTTGGCACGCGCCGCGGGAGTTCCGTTGTGAGCGAATCGTTCGACGTCATAGTAGTGGGCGCCGGTCCGGCGGGAAGCAGCTGCGCGCGCCGCGCCGCCGAACTCGGGCTTTCCGTCACCGTGCTGGAGAAGTCCACCTTCCCGCGATTCAAACCCTGTGGTGGCGGGTTGACGGACAAGGCTCTCCGACTGCTGAACGGGGAGCAGACGCCCGTCGAGCGTCAACGCTTCGACACGGTCGAGATAGCGTTCGACCGGTACCTCTCGCTGCTCGTGAGTGCGCGCGAGACGCTCATTGCTACGACCACCCGTGCTGAGCTCGATGCGCTTCTGGCGCGGGGGGCCGAAGCCGCGGGTGCAGAAGTGGAATTCGGAAGAGCCGTGACCGGTCTCACGCACGAGGGCGAAGGAGTCCGGGTCCGGGTCGGGAGCGATTCCACGACGGCGCGACACGTCGTCGTCGCGGACGGAGCGCGGGGCGCCGGGCGCCGCATGCTGGGCCTGAGTCCTCTTCTGATGGGCGGAGGCATCTACGTTCGCGTGTTCCCGGGCACCGACGGGCCGCCAGAGCTGCCGGGCGGGCGTGTGCTGTTCGATCTCACCGTGGCCAAGCGGGGCTACGGTTGGGTCTTCCCCAAGGGCGATCACCTGAATATCGGCGTCTTCAGCCAGCGCGAACTCAGCGCGAGGCTCAGGCGCGACCTCGAGGCCTTCGTGGCCCTCCGGGGCTTCGGCGCGTGGCGCAGGGAAGGTCCGTTTGCATTCCCGGTCCCCGTGGGAAGGCCCGCGGATGCACTTGGCACCGACCGCGTGCTCTTCGCGGGCGACGCCGCCGGGCTCGTCAACCCCGTGACGGGCGAGGGCATCTCCGCCGCCATTCTCAGCGGTCGCGTGGCGGCCGAGGCCGTGTCCGAATCCCTCGAC
>DAOWCM010000401.1 GCA_030639555.1 Candidatus Eiseniibacteriota bacterium
GGCGGCTGGTCGATGCCCGAGGTTCCTCGGGCGCTCCGAGGAGAGCTGCCACAAGGGTGGTTCTCGGCCTCCGCGCACGCGGAGTGCATCGCCGTCCTGGCCCGGGCGGTCTCACTCCTGCGTCAGGAGGGCGCCATTGAGGCGGCCAGGCGGGCCATGGGCGCCTTCTACACGAGCGTCGAGGACGGCGGATTCCTCCGCGAGATAGGGGAGGCCGGCGACGAGGGCGGTGTGGAGTCGCTCGCGTTCATCGAGGAGTTCCCAGTTCCGGAACCGCCCCGCATGGTTCTGGGCAGCCACATCAAGAGTATCTGGGCGATGTTCGATTACCTGAACGTCGATGAGGACCCGGGGGCGCGCATTCTCCTCAACCGGTGCGTGGGCGGGCTCACCTTCGCCCTCGACAGGTTCGATCTGGGCTACTGGACCAGCACCAGTCTGAACGGTCGTCGCATGCGCCCCGCCAGCTCTCAGCGTCACAGCACCCACGTCCTGATGATGGACGTGCTCCATCAGATGACCGGTAAAGACGTGTTCGCGGAATCTGCGCGGCGATGGGGCGGCTACGCGCGGAACTCACGCAACAGGGCGAGGGCGAAGCTGGAGCGCGTGCGCGCGACGCTCGCCAACGCGGGGGACTCTGTGGCTCCGGAGTAGGACCGTGGGTGGACCGGAGCATCCAATTCATGACATGTTGCGTGTTTGGTTTTCCGCTGGTTGATGCTATATTAGAGGTTCGGACTGCGGAAACGGATGGCAAGGGGCGCGATCGCCCGAACGAGGTAGTGAGTGGATCTGGTCAGCTGGTCACTCATCATACTGGGCTCAGCCGCGGCGCTGTCGTGGCTGCTCATGAAGCCGGTCGCCAGGCTCGGGCTGCGGGTGGGTCTCGTGGACCTTCCAAGCTCGCGCCGCACACGCGCGCGCCCTGTTCCCACGACCGGCGGCATCGTCATATTCCTCACGACCGCCGCATCGCTGGTATTCGCACTGAGGTTCTACAGCTACGTGGCTCCGAACGTGGCGTTCAGGTTCTCTGCGCTCCTGGTCGGGGGGACCGTCATCGTCGTCCTCGGCATAATCGACGACCGCGTCAACCTCAAACCCCGCGTGAAGCTCATCGTCCAGGTGGCCGTGGCCGTCGCGATGGTCGCGAGCGGCATCGCATTTGAGAGAATCTACCTTTTCTTCGGCCCGGCCTTCGAGCTGGGGTGGCTCGGCTATCCGATCACCGTCTTCTGGATCGTGGGCTTCATGAACGCCTTCAATCTCATCGACGGTCTGGACGGACTTGCGGGCGGGATAGCCGTTATCGCCGCTTCGGCCCTCTTTCTCGTGGGCCTCATGAATGACAATCCGCTGCTGTACATGATGGTAGCGGGCATCTTTGGCAGCGGCGTCGGGTTCCTCCTCCACAACTTCCGCGAGGGCAACGTCTACCTGGGCGATGCGGGCAGTATGGCGCTGGGGTTCTTCCTTGCGGGTGGCGCCGTCATTGGCGGGCGGAGCGATCTCGCCAGCAACGCCGTGCTCGTCGTCGGCGCCTGCATGATAGTACCGGCGTTCGATGTGGTGACGACCATCATCCGCCGAGGCCGGTCGCACGGGGGAGTGATGACACCAGACCAGTCCCACGTTCATCACCGCCTCATCCGCTTCGGGCTCAACCCGAAGGCGGCAGTGATCGTGCTGTGGGGAGTCACTGTCTTCTTCGGCTGGCAGATGCTCGGGCTCATCGCGCCCTACGGGTTGATCTATCTGCTGGGGAGCTACGTCGTCGCCTTCGGTGTGGCCAATGTGCTGATGGAACAGCGGAGAAAGAACCTCAAGACCATAAAGAGCGACCTCAAGGAAGAGGTATCCAACCTCGTGGGGCTGCGTGGCGGCGACGGGGCCGAGAGAGCCTCATCGCTCCGCGAGATAATCGTCGCTCAGATCCGTCGCGAGGCCCTCTACCGGAGGATCGTGAGAGACGAGGCCGCCGGTCGCACTCCGGACGGTGCAGTTTCACGCGAGGCCGTTTCTGCTGCTCGTGGGCCCGGCGAGCCCGTTCAGGACGGTCAAGCGTCTCCAGCTAAAAGCAAGGCTGACGAACTGCCGGTCTAGGACTCGAGACGGCAGAGGACGTTGGATTGCGCCCCGACAACCTCAATGGCCTTCGCAAGTTCCGCGCAGGGAATCTCCCACATAGACCGACAACGGCAAGTGTGCGGCGGCTCGTGATTGCCTCAGCGACGCGCTGATGATAAACTCA
>DAOWCM010000267.1 GCA_030639555.1 Candidatus Eiseniibacteriota bacterium
CGTGGTACGCCACGGCGCCCATCGCCTTCTGCCGAAGCCGCTCGATGGCAACCATCGGGCTCCCCCGGTGGCTGCCCATGGCGGGGATCGTGGCGACGACCTTCTGCTTCTCGGCGTTGGTGAGATTCGCTTGGAAGCGGAGACTGTCGCCCGCGAGATAGTAGGCACCGGAGATGACGAGCCCGGCTCCCGACGCTTCGGCGAGAGATATATTGTCGCGCTCGCTTTCGGATCCCGGCCCGCCGGCGATCGGGGCTGGCACGACCTCGACCATGCCAATCTGTGCAAGCCCCTCGGTGATCGAATCCGCCGCCATCTGGCCGATGGGGTCGAGCGAGGCGTCGCCCGTACGGTTCTCGAGCACCGCGACGACGACCTTGCCCGGATCCAGGTCAGCGGGGGGTGCGCCGCGCCGCGTGACTCTCCAGACCATCGTCAGAGCGACCACGACGGCCGCCGCGACGATGGCCCATCTCCACACTGCCGCGACGCCTGCTCGCTTCGTCGCTGGGGCGCCCGCCGGAACCGAGACGGTCGCCGTCCCGGAGTCGAGTCCCCTTCGGAGCGACCGGAGATCCGCGATGAGATCGTCGACATGCTGATACCGCTCGTCGGCCCGCTTCGCCAACGCCTTCCGCACGATTCGCTCGAGTTCGATCGGAACGCCGGTGCGGAGTCCGGTGATCGGATCGGGCTCGTCGTTCAGGATCGAACGGATGACGGCCTGGTCGCGATCGCCTCTGAACGGGCGGCGGCCCGTGAGCATCTCATAGAGCATCGCGCCGAACGACCAGATGTCGGTCCGGTGGTCGACGTCCTCGCCGCGGCTCTGCTCCGGCGACATGTAGGCGACGGTCCCCGTTGTCGTGCCGGTTCTCGTGAGCTTCGTCTGGCCGGCCGCCTTCGCCAGACCGAAGTCCATGATCTTGGGGCGCCCACCGGACGCGAGCATCACATTGCCGGGCTTGATGTCGCGGTGGACGATGCCCTCCGCGTGCGCGGCCGCGAGACCCTCGGCGATCCGGGCTGAGACATCGAGCACCTCACCGATCTTCATCGGGGCGCGGGCGATCATGTCCCTCAGGCTCTCGCCCTCGATGCGCTCCATGGCGATGAAGATCTGCCCGTCGTCCTCATCGATCTCGAATATCGT
Organism: Candidatus Eiseniibacteriota bacterium; assembly: GCA_030639555.1. Lineage (GTDB taxonomy): Bacteria > Joyebacterota > Joyebacteria > Joyebacterales > Joyebacteraceae > JALGZG01. Next base: position 1,154 of record DAOWCM010000267.1, read on the forward strand.
GCAGATGTTGGGGTGGTTGAGCGCGGCCGCAGCCTGGGCCTCATGGAAGAACCGCGCGCGGGCCGTAGCGCTGCGCGTCCACTCCGGCGGCAGGAACTTCAGCGCCACTATCCGTTTGAGCTTGAGGTCCTCGGCCTTGTAGACGACGCCCATGCCGCCCTCGCCGAGCTTCTCGATGATCCTGTAGTGAGAGATGGTCTTGCCGATCATGGGCGCTCCCAGTGGGCGGCCGTCATAATAGCTATTCTACGGAAATCGCAGACTAGTGCATAGCGGATTCCGCCCGGACCCGCGTGTGGGTACACGAGGCCGCGGGGATCTCTGAGGCCGCCGTCAGTTCGACTTCGAGAACGCGCTCGCGATGCGCACGAGCGGGCTGCTCTTGATTCGGTCGACGTAGGCGGCGACGGCCGGGCGCTTCACGGCATCGCCGTACGTCGGGTAGATGTGGACCATCTCGTGGATCCTGTCGAACGGAACACCGAGGAACCTGGCGAGCTGTGCCTCGTGCAGGAGGTCGGCAGCACGCTCGCCCAAAATGTGAATGCCGAGGATCTTCCCGTGGCTGTCGCACACGAACTTGCTCAGGCCCTCGGTCGAGAGGTCGGTCCTGGCACGGTCCACCTTCGCATAGGGGTGGCGGTAGACGAGAACGCTGTCGCCGCACTCCTCCATCGCCTCGGCCTCCGTCAGGCCGGCGTGCGCGAGTTCAGGATCGGTGAACGTGGCCCACACCACGTTGGTGTGATCGAAGCTCCTCTTGACCGGGAGCGGCAGCAGGGCGTTCGGGACGGCGATGTTCGCGTGATACTCAGCGATGTGACTGAACTGGTAGCTCCCTATCACGTCGCCCACGGCGTAGATGTTCTTCGCGGTCGTTCTCATGTGCTCGTCCGCCACGATCCCGTGGTCGGAGTAGTCGACGCCTGCCTTCTCGAGGTCGAGGCCAGGGGTATTCGGCCTCCGGCCGACAGCCACAAGCACGCAGTCGGCGTCTCTCGAATGCTCCGTTCCCGCACTGTCTTTGAGCGTCACGTGGACCTGCTCGCCGTCCTTCGTGAAGCCCGTGGCCTCGCACCCGGTCAGGATCTCGAGACCCTCACTTCTCAGGCGCTCCGTGAGGATAGCGACCAGCTCCTCGTCGTCGCGAGGAAGGATGCGAGGTCCCCTCTGCAGAACGGTCACCTTAACGCCCAGCCTGCTCATCGCCGCAGCCATCTCGACACCGATGGGGCCGCCGCCGAGCACGAACAGACAGTCAGGGAGCGTCTTACGCTCGAAGAGTGTCTCGTTCGTCAGATAATCAATGTCGGCGAGCCCGGGTATCGGCGGGACGAAGGGGTGAGATCCGGTAGCGATGACGAAGTGCTTCGCCGCGAGGGTCTTGTCGGCGATCGCGATCGTGTGGTTGTCGACGAAGCACGGTTCTCCTATGAAGACATCGATCCCTGCGGCCTCGAAGACCTCGGGCCTCTCGCCCTCGTAGATCTCCGCCCTGACCGCCCGCACGTGATCCAGGACGCCCGATGCGTCGATCGCGGCGGGGGATCCCGAGCCGACTCCTTCTGCGAGCGACAGCCCGTAGTCCGCGAGCCTCCCTACCTCGTGCGCGACCTTAGCTGCCTTGATGAGCGCTTTGCTTGGCACGCAGCCATACCACGTGCAGTCGCCGCCGATCTTTCTCTTCTCGACCAGAGCGACCTTCTTTCCGAGCTTCTTCGCGAGGTTCACCGAGCTTATGCCGCCGGAACCTGCGCCCAGGACCACCAGATCATAGTCAAGTTCACTCATGTGCAGTGTCCCTTCTGGTCGGGAGTGCATCACACGCCACCGCGAGCTGAACGGACGCGATGCGCGTCAGCAAGCTTCCCAATGTCGCGTCCATGAAGCCTACCGGGAGCATACCAACGAAGCTCCGGAGAGCATAGTCCCTGAATCTCACCTTCGACAGGCGCACCGAGACCATCGCTGCTCACATTGACGTTGTCCGCCACGGCTTTGATGCGTATTCTGAATCGCACGGGGCGCAGGAAGCAGTTCGAGGCGTGATCGAGCGAGCAGGCCCGTCCTCCCGACCGGGCGATCCCCGGCATCAGCGGGAGCCCGGAGACGCCGACCGCTCACCGTGGTCCTCATGGAGACTTGAACCATGGCAGAACGTCACGAAGACCGTGAATCGATGGCGCATCATCACCACGACCGATCCGGCAAATCTGCTGAGGTTCGTGGGGCGCAAGGCGGGCATGTTCCCGGGAGTGCGGTAGCAGCCGGAGGGCCCGGGGGTCCCTCGTCCGCAGCGCACGGCGCAGCGCACGGCGGAGAGCACGGCGGCCCAGGTGGACACGATCACCATGCCCACATGGTGGCGGACTACAGGCGGCGGTTCTTCGTCTGTCTGGTCGCGACGCTGCCGATCCTGGCGCTCTCCCCGATGCTTCAGAAGTGGACCGGCCTCGCGCGGACTCTGAGTTTCCCGGGAGACTCGTACGTCCTCTTCGGACTGGCGACCTTCGTTTTCACGTACGGCGGACTGCCGTTCCTCCGCGGCATGGTAGACGAGGCGCGGAAGCGACAGCCCGGGATGATGAC
>DAOWCM010000454.1 GCA_030639555.1 Candidatus Eiseniibacteriota bacterium
TAGACGGGGCTGCTGTGGAAGAAGACCTCATCTCCGAGCCACTGCCCCCGCGCTATCTCGAGCGCCCGGATGTCGTAGACCTCGGGGTCACCGGTCGTTGTGGTCATGAGGGGATGGTCGTGGACCTCGGCCATGTAGGCGATGCGGACGACAACCGCAAGAGCGACAATGAGGAGCACCGCAAGGAGCACGTCCCTGGGAATCCCGGGCCTCGGCTGCCCCCGGGGCGTCCGGAACGTGCTGGACGCAGACCGCCGGGACTTCTCTGTCTTCTTGTGCTTCTTCTTCCCCCTCTTCGCGTGAGCCATCAAGGGCGTCTCCGTTGCTATCGGTAGCGTGCGTTCCCTGGATCAGCCGCACGCGCTTCACCATGATTAGCATGCGCCGAGCGGCAGAGTCAAGACGCATGCCCCAAGATGTTCGAGTGTCATCAGCGAAAGTGGTTGACAGCTCGAGTCCCGCTGTTCAGATTCGAGCATGTTCCCTGCGAATCCGGGCCTGGGTTCGCGCACCGCGCGACGAAATCTAACAGCGGACAGGTCGGCTGGCCGCTGACCTGTGACATCTGCAGGAGGTACGGAGAATGCTCAGAGGCTCTCGCTACATAGTGGCTCTGATGGTGGTTACCATCGTTGCGGCCGTGGCGCCCATCGGTAGCTCGGACGCGTCGGCCGGTATCATGTCCCTCTACAGGACCGGGGACTGGCGCAGCGAGAAGCACGTCCCGGTCATCGACTGCCCGGTCGAGTTCAAGGCCGGTGAGCCGACGACCGTCACCGTCACGCTCGGCAAGGAGACGGCGCACCCGAACACGGCGGCGCACCACATCCGCTGGATCCGCCTCTACTTCATTCCCGCCGATTCAACGCTGCCCTACGAGGTCGCGAGCTTCGAGTTCAGCGCTCACGGGGAGTCGGTTCTCGGAACCGACACCAGCACGCTCTACACGGACCCCAAGGTATCCGTCGATGTCCGGACGGGGGTTCCGGGTGTGTTCTACGCCGCGGCCTACTGCAACATCCACGGCCTGTGGGAGAGCGCCAAGGCCATCACCGTCATCGAATAGCGGTGTGGCAACATCGGGATGACACGCCAACGGCCCGGGTCTCCTGACCCGGGCCGCTCGTTGTTGCTGCCTTGATCACGGGAGGGCGGCCAGCCCTTCCGGCCACTCTTAGGCACGTCTCACTCATCGACCTTCCGGAGCCACGCTTCCTTCCAGAAGAAGAAGCAGCTGCGGTCGCAGCCCTCCCGGCCGTAGATGCCCTGCCCGTGGCAGATGCCGCCCTCGAGTATGACGGTGTTCTTCGTCTTCTGCATAACGTGGTTGTGCTCGTCGAGTATCCAGCGGACGGGCTTGAGCACGCGGAATCTGCGCCCGCAGTACGCCGCCATCGGCTTCAGGAACTTGAGCCCGTTGTGCTTCCCGCTCTCGTCGAGCGTGGCGCGCACGTCATCGATCGAGAGGACCTCGACCAGGTCGCCCGCCCGGAGCCCGCGAGTCAGTTTCCCCGGCGCCCCGGGCTCAGACGTGCCGTCCTCGCGCTCGCTCCAACGCACCCGCCCACCGTACGGCTCCGGTTCGGTCCCGAAGGCGCGCGACAGAAGCGCGAACGCCCGCCGCCGGAGCCCCGCGGCCTTCGCGCGGGCGAAGCGGATCTTCTCCTCCAACGGGCTCAGCGGCTCCAGGGCATCGTCCAGCCACCGGAGCTGGCACAGCTCGAGCGTCGACTCCCAGA
>DAOWCM010000300.1 GCA_030639555.1 Candidatus Eiseniibacteriota bacterium
AGGTGGCCGACGCCATTCTCAAGCTCTACGCGGCCTTCGTCGGGAGCGATGCGTCACTGGCGGAGATCAACCCCCTCGTTGTTACCTCTGACGGCATCGTGCGGGCCATCGACGCGAAGATGAACATCGACGACAACGCGCTCTACCGGCACGAGAACATCGCTGCCATGCGCGACGCGTCGACTGAGACGGCCGAGCTCACAAGGGCGCGCGAGCTTGGGCTGTCGTTCGTCAAGCTCGACGGGAACGTCGGTTGCCTGGTTAACGGCGCCGGGCTGGCAATGACGACGATGGACCTCATCAAGCAGCACGGAGGCGAGCCGGCGAACTTCCTGGACATCGGCGGGAGTTCTAATCCCGACAAGGTCGCCACCGCTCTTGAGATCATTACGAGCGACCCCAAGGTCAGATCGATACTCATCAACATCTTCGGTGGTATTACGAGGTGCGACGATGTCGCGCGCGGGCTCGTTGGCGCCCTGGAGCGCGCGACCACCGACGTCCCCATCGTGGTGCGTTTGACCGGGACCAACGAGGAAGAGGCCAGGCGCGTTCTGGCGGAGCAAGACCTGGTGATGGCCGATACCATGGACGAGGCCGTCGAGAAGGCGGTCGTGCTGGCGGGGAGGGACTCGTGAGCATCTTCGTCAATGGCGACACGCGGCTCTGCGTGCAGGGGATCACCGGGCGCGACGGCGCGTTCCACACGAAGGGGATGATCGACTACGGCACGAACGTCGTGTGCGGTGTGACGCCGGGCAAGGGCGGCCAGTCCGTCCACGGAGTGCCCGTGTTCGACACGGTGGCCGACGCCGTCCGCGAGACCGGAGCGAACGCGAGCATCACGTTCGTTCCCGCGCGCTTCGCCGCGCCCGCCATCATCGAGGCGGCGGAGGCCGGCGTGGACCTGGTGGTCGCCATCTCCGAGGGGATACCGACCCTGGATGTGGCGAAGGTCTACCAGCGGCTCGGCGAGCTGGGCACGCGGATGATAGGGCCCAACTGCCCGGGCGTCATCAGTCCCGGGAAGGCCAAGGTCGGCATCATGCCGGGGTGGATCCACGCCCCGGGGCCCGTCGGTGTCGTCTCGCGGAGCGGCACGCTGACGTACGAGGTCGTCGACTCGCTCCGGCGCAGCGGACTGGGGCAGTCGACGGTGCTGGGCATCGGCGGCGACCCCATAATCGGGACCAACTTCATCGATGCCCTGACCGCGTACGGAATGGATCCGCAGACCGAGGTTGTAGTTCTCATCGGGGAGATAGGCGGAACCGACGAGGAACAGGCGGCGCAGTTCGTCACAAGGCATCTCGACAAGCCGGTCGTCAGTTTCATAGCCGGACGGACGGCTCCACCCGGGAAGCGAATGGGGCACGCCGGCGCTATCATCGCCGGCGGCAAGGGTACCGCCCAGGAGAAGATCGAGGCTCTGAGCGAGGCCGGGATTCCCGTGGCCGACAGGCCGAGCGACATTCCCGGTTTGATCGCGGCGGCCCTCGGGAGGAAGTGATGGCAGGCAACGAGGCGAAGTCCGAGGCTTGCAGGCGCCGGTGGCACTACCCCGACGCCACCGAGCATCCGGACGACGCCGTCTTCATATACGAGAAGTGGTGCAAGTCCTGCGGGATATGCTACTCGATGTGCCCGCACGGCGTGTTTACGGCCGACAAGTCGGGTCTTCCGATCGTGTCGAATCCGGAAGCGTGTACGGCGTGCGGCCTCTGTGAGATCCTGTGTCCGGACATGGCGATAACGGTGTACAAGGAGCGCCCGGCGAAGTCCGGAGGTTCCGGGAAGCGCGTGCGATGAGTGAGTCTGCTGTGAAGAAACAGATCCTTCAGGGCAACGAAGCCTGCGCGGTGGGCGCGCTGGCGGCCGGCGTGAACTTCTTCGCGGGCTACCCGATAACGCCGTCGTCCGAGATCGCCGAGGTCATGTCGCAGTGTCTTCCGCTGATGGGTGGCCGCTTCATACAGATGGAGGACGAGATAGCCTCCATTGCCGCGATAGTCGGAGCGGCGCTCGCCGGAGCGAAAGTGATGACGGCGACCAGCGGTCCGGGCTTCTCGCTCATGCAGGAGAACATCGGCTTCGCGGCGATCGCCGAGGTGCCGTGCGTCATCGTCAATGTCCAGAGGGCGGGGCCCTCGACAGGTCTTCCGACGCAGCCGGCGCAGGCGGACGTCCAGCAGACGCGCTGGGGGACCCACGGCGACCACGCGATGATCGCGCTCGCGCCCTCGTCGGTTCTCGAGTGCTTCACGATGACCGTGGACTGTGTCAACCTGTCGGAGCGCTACCGCACGCCCGTCGTGCTCCTGTCCGACGAGGTCATCGGACACATGCGCGAGAGCGTCGCGCTTCCTGCGCCACAGACGTACCGAGTGGAGCCCAGGCGGCAGCCCGAGGAGGGGGAAACCGAGTACTGCCCCTACTGCGCCTGCGAGGGAGAGCCTCTGCCTCCGCTGGCCGCGTTCGGCGGCGAGCACAGGTACCACGTCACCGGGCTCACGCACGACGCGCGGGGTTTTCCGACGATGGTGAAAGAGGAGGTCGACCGCAAGATACGAGGGATAGTCGGCAAGATAGAGAAGTGCGCCGACGAGCTCGCTTCATACGAGGAGTTCATGCTCGAGGACGCGGACGTGCTGCTCTTCGCCTATGGCTCCACAGCGCGCGTGGCCAAGTCATCTGTCAGGGAACTTAGGAAGCGCGGCGTGCGCGCGGGGCTCCTGAGAGCCCGGACCATCTGGCCGTTCTCCGGCGCCAGGCTCGAGGAGCTGTCGAAGCAGGTCGGGCTCGTGGTGGTACCGGAGATGAATCTGGGGCAGCTGTCGCTCGAGGTGGAGCGCGCAATCTGCGGCGCCACTGACGTCAGGGCGCTCGGCAAGGTAGACGGAGATCTCTTCACACCCGACGAGATAGCCGGGTTCACCATGGAGGCAGTCGGACGATGAGCGAGGCCATCGAGGTCGCGCGGACCTACCTGCGTCCCGGCAAGAAGTTGCCGACCGTGTGGTGCGGCGGATGCGGGCTCGGCATCATAATGAGCGCGATGCTGCGGGCCATAGCTGCCATCGGCTTCGCCAAGAACAAGGTGGCCGTCGTCTCGGGCATCGGGTGCACCGGCCGCATGCCGACGTACGTCGACTTCAACACGCTGCACACGACGCACGGGCGCGGTCTTGCGTTCGCGACAGGAGTGAAGCTGGCCAGGCCCGAACTGACCGTCATCGCTGCGATGGGGGACGGCGACGCGCTGGCCATCGGCGGCAATCACTTCATACACGCCTGCCGCAGGAACATAGACATGACGGCGATCGTCGCCAA
>DAOWCM010000051.1 GCA_030639555.1 Candidatus Eiseniibacteriota bacterium
CCCGTGCCGTCCCGGATGATGATGACGAGACCGGAAAGGCTGCCGCTGCAGAACTCGCCCTCGTCAAGCACGCCGTCGTTGTCCAGGTCCTGAACCTGAATCTCAACGGAGCAGATGCCGTTCATGACGCCGCCGTTCGTGTCGTCGATGATCGACAGGGCGTTCATGTCGGGTGCACCGTGCTGCACGTCGAAGTAGCCCTTCCAGAAGCTCGGATTGCCGGGCGTGTAGTTCGGCGCGTAGTACGTGTTCCAGATGTGGGTGTACCGGTCGGGCGGGTCGGTGGGCCAACCGTCGTCCGGGATTGTGATCGCCCACGAACCGTCAACAATGTCGCCGCCGGGATCCATGGCGCCGCCGAAGACCACGGGGCTGTCCATGAAGTCGCCGGTTCCTGCGCCGTAGAACCAAATAAACGTGGTTTCCTGGCCGTAGGCCGCGGTAGCAAGAGCCGCAACAGCCAAAACTATCAGAAGTGCGCGCATCGTCCTCTCCTTTGGCCTCGCCCTTTCGGGCTGTTACTCGAACACTCTCGTTATTGCCTGTATCGGTTTCGCCGCCCGCCTACTGGAACAGCGCCTTCACCGCGCCCCAGGTTGTCTCCTCCACAGGACTGGGGCAAGTGTAGGTCTGGAGCTGTCCGACTATCTGCAGGTCGTCGTCCATCGGCGGGTTGTGGAAGTTGAAGTTGCCCGAGCTGACCGAACCGTGCCCGCACGTTTCTTCGAAGTAGCCCTCGCCGAGATCCGGATTCACGCTGAGCGTCGCGCTCAGGTTCAGGTTGTGATGCTTCTCCTGCTGTGACAGTATCTCGTCCGCGTACCAGTCCCGAACGAGAATCGAGAACGTGATGTCACCCTCGATCGCGCCGGCGGGAGAGATGGTGTCGAACCGGAAGTGCGGAGGCGCCATCAGTGTCACGCCATCGAAGTGCCCGGTCCAACTCTCCGCGCCCCACGTATCGATGTAGTTGTCGGCGAAGAACGTTTCCCAGATGTAGTCGAACCTCGCGGTGCTGTCTGCCGGGTCGGGCCACATGGAGTCGACGAGCGAGATCTCCCACGTGCCCACGAGACCGAACATGAAGTTCCCGCTGTAGACAACGGGACTCTTCATCAGACTGCCGACCCCCTGCATGCCGATCATGTACGAATCGTCGGCTGCGGCGGTCTGCACAACGAGGAGCGCGAACGCCAGCACAACAGCTGCAAACGTTAGCCTTTTCATGCCGTCCGTCTCCTTTCCCTCTTGCTGTGTTACTCTTTACTCTCTACTTCAAGTCCACCAGTTAGCTGAGTGTTGTTCCACCACCAAGCGCTGCTGCATCACCAGCTGATGCGGATGCACGGTGAAAGTGCCGGCCCCCGACTCGACACCTGCACACACTTGCCACCCGCGCTCTTGTGAGCTCAGGCGACATATACGATCACGCTTGCGTTTACTTGGCGGCAGGCTCCCGCAGTTCAACTAGTAGTGTATAACAACCCCGCCTTAGGGTCAATGAGTTTTTCGTACAAAGCGCACATGTTGAGATAAGTTGAGCAGGAAGTCAGACGGTGCTTTCCTGTCTCGTCCCGGTGTGGAAGGTATTCAGCCCAATTGCCCCATATCGCCGTAACATCGCTTTGGCGCTGCTCACGCAGAGCATGGGGCTTGGCATGCTTGCTTTGTGTCGCGGCCTGTTTCCGCTAGGATAGATTTCGCGTCCGCTCCGGACGCGAGCGGACGTGGGTAAGCAGTCTGGACGAGGTGCCATCACGATGCCGTGAGCGGGCCTCAGAGACGGAGGTCCATTGGACCCGAAACGTGATCCGGAGATCCGGAAGAGACTGCTTCTGAGGGCGGGAGTCATCTTCGCGGTGGCGTGGGCGCTTCGGTTCGTCTACGTGCTCCACCTGCGCGGGAGCCCGCTCGCGGACTTCCCGGTACTGGATGAGCTGTACCACGTGGAGTGGGCCAGGGCGCTCGCGGCGGGCGACTGGCTGGGGAGCACCGTGTTCTTCAGGGCGCCGCTCTATCCGTACCTTCTTGGTGCCGTCTTCTCGGTGCTCGGGGAGAGCCTGCAGGCGGCGCGCCTGGTGCAGGCGACCTGCACGGCCCTGACTCCGGTCGCCGTCTACTTTCTCGGCAGGCGCATGTTCGGTGAGAGGGAGGCGGTGCTGGGGTCGGCGGTCGCCGCTCTCTATCCGCTGTTCGTTTACTTCAGCAACGAGCTGCTCATTGTTTCGCTGGTAGTGCTCCTCGACGTCCTGTTGATGAGCGCGCTTCTCCGCGCGGACGAGTCACCGAGCCGCGGACGCTGGTTCGCGGCCGGAGCCGTGATGGGGATATCTGCCATCGCGCGGCCCAGTGTTCTCGTGTTCCTGCCGGCGCTGTTCTGCTGGATGTGGTGGCGGGCACGAAGCGCCTCCGGCGAAGCCCGCGCATCGGTGCGGCTCCTGGCGCCGTCAGCGGCGTTCAAGGTGGGGGCCGCGCGGTTCGCGGTCGTGCTGCTTGGTGTCGCTGCGGCAGTTCTTCCCGTGACGCTGCGGAACTACGTCGTTGAGAGGGACTTCGTTCCCATCGCCTCTCAGGGCGGCATCAACTTCTTCATCGGGAACAACTCCACGTCGGACGGCGCGTCGGCTGTGCTGCCCGTGCTCGGGGAGTCGTGGGAGAACGAGGACGCCGTCCGCGTGGCGGAATTCCACCGGGGACGCGATCTGAAGCCGAGTGAGGTGTCGGACTTCTGGTACGAGAGAGGAAGGGAATTCCTTCTTGGAAACCCCGGGGCCGCCACCGGGCTCTACGTCCGGAAGTTCGTGCTCTTCTGGGACAGTTTTGAGCTGGCCAACAACAAGGACATCTACTTCTTCGGTGGTATGTCACCGGTGTTCCGCTGGCTCAGGTGGCTCAACTTCGGGATCATGGCGCCGCTGGCCGTGCTCGGCATGTTCTTCACCGTACGGAGGAACAAGGCAGCCATGCTCGCCGCGCTCTTCATTCTGTCCTACATGGCGGGCGTTCTCCTGTTCTTCGTCAACGCCCGCTTCAGGCTGCCCATCGTTCCGTTTCTCATCCTGTTCGCGGCGACGGCCGTTCTCAGGTTGTGCGAACTCGCAGCGCGAGGCAAGGTGAAGGAACTCCTCTTGGCGCTCCTGGCGCTCGCCGGGATCGGGCTCTTTGTGAACCACGACTTCTACAACACGCACGCTGGAGACCGCGCTCAGACGCACATGACCCTCGGGCGGGCCAGTGCGGCGCAAGGGATGCACGAGGATGCTGTGAGGGAGTATCAGCGCGCCATAGAGATATCCCCCGGGTACGCGAAGGCGTACAACAGTATGGGCCTGGCGCTCGAGGAACTTGGTCGTGGCGACGAGGCCCTCTCCGCGTATCTCTCGTCGGCCGAGAAGGACTCGAGCCTCGCGTCTGTCAGGAACAACATCGGGAGCTTCCTGCTCGGACGGGGAGAGGTCGCGGAGGCGATGGCGTGGCTCGAGGAGGCGATCGCGCTCGACCAGTACATGGAGCAGGCGCACATGAACCTAAGCATGGTGCTGGCGCAGGAGGGCGACCTCGCGCGCGCGGAGTACCACCTCAAGTGCGCGGTGACGGCCGACCCCCGGTTCAAGGAGGCGTGGGACGCGCTCGGCAGGGTGTTCGAAGAGACCGGGAGGTTCCCGGAGGCGGCCGGAGCGTACGCTCGTGCTGTCGAGGTAGACCCGACGTACGCGCAGGCGCGGCATGACCTCGGTGTTGTCCTCGCTATGGCGGGGCGCTACGAAGAGGCGCTGCGCGAACTGGAGGAGGCCAGGCGCCTGAGCCCGAACGACCCCGGCATCGCGGCGAACCTGGCCCGTCTGCGGGAGCTCATGGCTGCTCGCCGCGGCGGCTAGCGGTCTTCTGAGTCGAGTGCGGCGGCGGCCGATGCGACGACGAACGGATGGGGGTCCGAAGCGACAAGACGCTCCAGCGCTCGGCGGCCGCGCCTGTCTGCTCCGATCGTCCCGATGGCGGCTGCGGCGTGCGCCCGCACGGCCCAGTCGGGGTCCTGCAGAGCTCTCACCAGCGGCTTGAGGGTCTTCCGAGAGCCGACTTTGCCTATGGCCCTGAGTGCCATCAACCGAGCGTCGATCGCGTCGCCCTCACCGATCTCGAACAGAAGCGGCAGCGCCGTCTCGCCGATGCGGGCAAGCGCGTCGGCCGAGCTGTATCTCACCGCGTAGTTGGGATCCCCGAGGGCGCGCGCGAGCGATTCGATGACGTCCGTGTCGAGGGCCGCGGCCGCGTCGGGGTCCGGCGCCTCGTCGTCACGGGCGCGTACCGCAACGCGCCTCAGGCCGACCGCGGCGCTCTTCCTGACCACCTCGTTCTCGTCCGTCAGAAGCGAAACGAGAGGATGAACTGTCTCGGCCGTGCCGATTCTGCCGAGCGCTCCGCCGACGGCCCCGCGCAGCTTCCAGTCACGATGGTCGTGGACGGAGGCGAGCGGGTCGACCGCGCACGTCTCACCGATCCTGCCCAGCACTGCCGCCGCCAGCCTGGCGCCGCGCGTCGTCTCAGTTCTCCCGGCCTCGAAAAGGAATGCCTCGATAACCGGCTCGGCCGCCGCCGGGCCTATCCTCACAAGGATGTCCTCCAGCGCGTGCCGCTCCCTCGCGTCGTCCGTGTCGAGCCGCGTGACGAGGTAGGGGAGGGACTCCTCATGGTTCGACACCAGGATGCGCCGGGACGGCTCGCGCATGTGTTCGAACTGGAGTGCCGACGAGGACGCCCGCAGAAACAGCTCCACGGGCGTGAGCTCCGCGAGCACGGCCGTGTCGGACTCCGCGAGTTCTGTGGCAACCTCCACAGCCACTTCCTGAGAGGCGGCAGGGCCGGCCGTCGAAACGCAGTGCAGCAGCAGAAGAAGAACGGTGCAGGACGTTCTCATTCAGCACCACCTCCCTTCCCTGTTTCTTCGTCGACCCCGATGCCGTGCATGCTCCCCGTCCACCACGTGCCGTCGGCTCCTCTGCCGGAGTAGGAGTCGGCGCCCCCGCAGTCCAGGAAGATGCCGATGCTCCCGTAGTCGCGGCGGAGGTTCCCATACCCGTGTGTGTTCTCCGGGTTCCGGACCGAGTACGCGTCGTTGCCCGCGTCGTCCATCAGGATCCCGATGCCGTTCGCGTTCCCGGCGGCCTGGGAGAGGTCGTGGCAGGTGTAGCTGTCATCGCCGGCCAGGTCGTGCAGAATGCCGACGGCAAGATCGTGGCCACACCCCTGCGACACGCCCTTCGACACGTAGTTGTCGTCGCCGTCGCAGTCGATCAGCGCGGCGACCGTGATGTGGGTGCCCGCGCCCTGGGCGTACTGGTAGGAGACGTACTGGTCATTCCCGCTGTAGTCGACCAGACCTCCGACAGCGAACCAGTAGCTTGAGCCCTGGCCGAATATGTCAGAGACGTAGACATCATTCCCGGCCTCGTCGACCAGTATCCCTATGCCGCCGGACGCGTCGGGTCGCCAGCCGAACCCGAATCCCTGCGAAAGGCTGATGTAGTGGTCGAAGTACCGTATCTCATCGGTGTACTTCCCTCCGGCGAAGTAGACGTCGTTCCCAGCCACATCGTGCAGCAGTCCCGCGCCGCCGACGAACCCGAAGGCCTGCGAGAAGAGCGCGGCGTTGTAGATGTCGTTGCCGCCCTTGTCCCGGTGGACGCCTATCCCGAATGCGCCGGCGCCCTCGGTGCAGGTGTCGCCCGAATAGCTGTCGTTGCCCGCCGCGTCCGCCAGGACGCCGACCCCGAACAGGCCCGCACCCAGCGAGAAGTCCCCGGCGGTGTAGACATCGTCGCCTTCGAGGTCCGCGAGGACGCCGACCCCCATGAACCCCGCGCCCAGCGAGTGCGCGTCACCACGGTAGATGTCGTCGCCGGAGAGGTCTATCACGATAGACACGGGGAGGTCCCTCAGGGCCGCGGCCACGTCGCCCACGTATACGTCGTCGCCGCCCACGTCGATGATGAGCGCGACGCCCCCTCTGTATGTAGTACGTCCCGGCCCCCCGATGATCACGGTTCCCGCCTCCGTCTCCATGATGTTCAGGACGTCGCCCGAGGCCAGCCACGAGGAAGCCGTCCTCTCGAGTTCGTAGTCGGTACGTGTTCTCGGCAGGCTCATCGCGTCGTCCACCACCAGCGGGATGGCCACGTCAACCGCTCGCGCTATCACGGCGCCGGCGGTCGCTAGACGATCGTAGTCAACGAGGCCGGCGATGCGGAGGAGTTCGTCCGCGAGCGCCTCTTCCTCCTCGGCCTCACGGTCCCGTTCGTCGATCGGCTTGTCCGGGTCGAACTCCTCCTCGTCGAGGATCGACGGCGCGTGAAGCGCCACGAACCGCCGCTGCTCCTCCGACAGGCCATCGAATGCCGCAATGATCAGCCCCGCGGCCTCACTCATCGCCGGCAGCAGCACGTCGAGCGCAGTCGGTCCGATCGACTTGGGTTCCATGGACTCCGTTGGTTCGATGCGCGTCGGTGCATCGATGATCAGATCGAGGTCGCGGGCGCAGACGCCCACCAATCCCTCCAGCGAGGCGATGGCGCAGATCTCGTCCGCGAACCCTGCGACGTAGCTCTCCGTCTCGAGGGGGCGCGCGAGCAGCCGGTCGACCACGGCGATCCGGAACGAATCCGGATGGTCGGCGTAGTCGGTCCGGAACGAGAGATCGTCGTGTGTGAGGGCGAGTGCTCGCAGTGCCTCCTTCATCACGCCGGCGGACGGCGAGGCCGCGAGGAGTTCGGACGAATCACGCGCGGGCGGGTCAGCGGCGCTGCCATGGTCTCCCGCACCGGAAGGCCCGCTCGCCGTGGCGGTCGCGGCAGCGAGCGCGAGTACGACCGTGAGGAGCGTCAGCAACGGCACGGCCGGGGACGCTGCCTGGCGCGCAGGCGGTGTTGCCTGGCGCGCAGGTGGTGTTGCCTGGCGCGCAAGTGGTACTACGCGAAGCACGGGCGGTCCTGCGTGGGATCTCATGAGTTCTTCCTCTCGGACACCGCTCGCCTGACGTGTTCAGCAGTCAGGGGCAGCTCGTGGAATCGCACGCCGAGCGCATTGGACACGGCATTAGCCACGGCGACGGCTCCCGGCATGGCCGGAGTCTCGCCGATACCCTTCGCACCGAAGGGGCCTCTCGAGTAGGGATCCTCGACGAACGCGGTCCGGATCTCCGGCGTGTCCATCGCCGTGGGGATGATGTAGGTGGAGAAGTCCGGTGTCTTGACCGCCCCTCCCTCTGTCTTCATCTGCTCGTAGAGCGCCATCCCGATGCCCTGCAGCACGCCTCCCTCTATCTGTCCCTCGAGCGTTACGGGATTCATCACTCGCCCGACGTCGTGCGCGGCCGTGATCCTCACGACCGATACCTGTCCGGTCTCCGTGTCCACCTCAACCTCCGCCACGTGCGTCGCGTACGAATAGACGGCATAGGCGTCACCCTGGCCGTTCTCGTCGAAGGTGGACTCGGGCGCGGCGTACCAGCCGTCGGCAGCCGTGCTGACGTTTCTCGCCCAACACTGCTCGGCGAGCTCCGCGAAGGTCACATTCTTCTCCGTCGAGCCGACGGTGCTACCACGAAACTCGATCTCGCTCGCGTCGAGCCCCAGACTGTCGGCTGCGACCTCTCCCATGACGGCCCGGAGCTTCCCCGCGGCGTCGATCACGGCGTTTCCGGTCATGAGTGTGGTCCGCGACGCGACGCTCGGGCCGCTGTCCGGGACCACGCTCGTGTCCGCGCGTTCGACGTGTACGACATCGACCAGCACTCCGAGACTGTCGGCCGCGATCTGTGCGAGCACGGTCAGGAGGCCTTGCCCCATCTCCGTGCCGCCCACGCCGATCCTGACCGAGCCGTCGCGGTAGACGTTGATGTGGGCGCCGGACCCGTCGAGCGCCAGTCCCTTCGCGCCCAGGCTGACCCCGTAGTAGATGGACCCGACTCCGATGCCGCGCAGAACATGGTCACGATCATCCGATGCGCGTCCCGGTTGCCCGCCGCCGCGTCCTCCTTGCACCGCCCGCTTCCTGTCCCATCCCGAGAGCTCGCGCGCTCTCTCGAGCGTTTCCTTCAGACCGACGCTTTCCGTCAGGAGCTGGTTCGTCGCCGTTCGCTTCCCCACGTCCAGGCAATTCCGGAGACGGATGTCCACGGGGTCCATCCCGATGGCGTCGGCCACCTCGTCGATGACCGATTCGTTGGCGAAGATGACCTGCGGCTGCCCGAATCCCCTGAATGCGCCCGTCGTCTGGCGGTTGGTGTAGACGCCGTAGACATCCGTCTCGACGTTCTGGATCTCATAGGGGCCGGTCGCGTGCACCGCCGCGCGGAACACGACGACCGGCGTCAGTGTCGAGTAGGCTCCGGCGTCCGCCACCGCGCGTATCTTCGCGGCCGTGAACGTGCCGTCGCGCCTGACGCCAAGCTTGAACGTCACGTGCATGGGATGACGCTTGCTCGAGCGGAGGAAGTCTTCCTCCCGGGAGTAGACGAGCTTGACCGCGCTTCCCGTCTTCCACGCGGCGAGCGCCGCGCACGCACATATCTCGCTGGGCGCGTCCTCCTTCCCGCCGAACCCACCGCCCGTGACGGTCTGGATGACGCGGACGGATGCGAGCGGAAGCCCCAGCACACGCGCCACGGCCTTCTGCACGTAGAACGGGCACTGCATCGTCCCGTAGATCGTCATCGACCCGTTGTCCGCAGGTACAGCGAGTGCCGCCAGTGGCTCGAGGTAGCAGTGTTCCTGGTGGTGGGTGCGGAACTCGCGCTCGACGATGATGTCGGCCGCATCGAATCCCGCGTCGACATCGCCCTTCCTGACCTTGTTGTGGAGGAAGACGTTCCCGTTCTCGTGAACGAGCGGCGCGTCCGGCTCCATCGCTTCGACGGCGTCGAAGACGCCGGGCAGTTCTGTCAGGTCGACGGACACGGCGTCGGCCGCGTCGCGTGCCAGCGCCGACGTCTCGGCCACCACGATGGCCACGGCGTCTCCCTCGTATCTTATCCTGTCGAACGGGAGGAGCGGCTGATCGGCGTCGATGACACCGACCTGGTTCTCTCCGGGGATGTCGTCGGCTGTCAGGGTGGAACGCACTCCTGCCATCGACCTCGCGGCCGACGCGTCCACCCCTCTGAGCACCGCGTGGGCGCACCCGGGGAAGACCAGCGCGGCGTGCAGGACGCCGGGCACGACCATGTCGTCAAGATAGACGGCCCGTCCGGTGACCTTGTCGGGCGCGTCAACGCGCTTGACCGGCGCGCCGACCGCGGCGGTGCGGCCCGGATCGGGCGGACCATCTTGAATCTCACGCTCGCTCATTCCACCTCGCCGGGAGCGGTTCTCTGGAGGATCGGATGTGGTCAGTGGAGACGACTCTACGTGGGGATGACTCTATAGGGAGAGCTTGCCTGCAGTCAAAAGGAGAATCGGGTCGGTGGCACCACCGCTACCGGAAGGAAGATCGGATGCCCTTGCCCCGCGCTATCGGGCGGGGGGCCTGTAGAAGAGCTGTGTGCCGGTCCGCGGGCACCCGTTTGCTTCGAAGACCTTGAGCATCGGCCCGTTCCGCGTGTCGGTGGAGCCCACGTACCGCGTGACGCCGCGCTCAGCAAGCATCGAGAGCCCCGAGGCGTGCAGGGCCCGGCCGTAGCCGCGGCCCCTGAACGCGGGCAGCACGGCGACGTAGAAGAGGGTGCCCTCCCTGTCGCTGCCCGAGAACTCCTGCGGGAGGACGACGCCCACGACGTCGCCGTCGACCTGCGCCAGCATCCACGACGCCGGATCGAACCTGTCGCCCGCCGCGGCCGTGAGCTCACGGAAATCGTCCTCAGGCTGACGCACGGCCATGTCCTCGAACGGGTCGCCTGCCGCAGCCTCCGTCATCACGCGCAGGAAATCGTCCTTCCCGGCCTCTGCAAGCGTCCGGAACGCGAAGCGCGTCCCGGGCCGGGGAAGGTCACCCTTCAGGGCGCGAGCAACGAACGCCTTCTTCTTCTCGATCTCGAACCCCGCGCGCTCGAGCGCGGCGTTGATCTCCGCGCTCTTGGTCCTCTCCCAGCTCAGGATCCCGATGCCATCGCGCGAGAACGAGTCACCGAGAAAGCTCGCGAGCGCGTCCTCAACCACGCTGCAGGGGAGACCCTCCGCGCAGTGGAGCTCCTGGACGAAGTAGAGCTTGTCGCTGAGGAAGAGCCCCTTCAGTCGCCCGGCGACCCGCGCCCCTGTGAGCGCGACAAGAAACGACCGGGCGTCACGTGAGGACCGCTCCTCGAACAAGCGGCGGAACTCGGTGAGCTTCTCGGGCTCAGACGGGCGCCCAGCCGTGGCGTCGTGTTCGACCCGTGGGTCGGGCTCGCCTTCCGCATCGAACCCGAGCCACAACGACTCTTCGCCGGATCTGAGTTCCCTGACCTCGAGTTCGCCCATGGTGCGTCACTCCGTTCCCGAGAGATCCCGAACAAGCGCGTCCGCATCAGTGACCGGGAGCCTGCACTCGTGGTCGCGGCAGACGTAGGCGGTCGCCCGCCCGTCGACCTGGACATGATGCTCTATCCAGGGCGCCAGGGCAAGGACGTCGCCGGCCTCTCTCGGTGGGCGGAGCAACACGACCTTGTTTGGAAGGAAGCGGCCGCGCGCAGCCGCAAGAAGCGCGCGGGTGTCCTCGCTTCCTTCGTCCCCGACGATGACGAGCTCCACAGACGGGCCAATCCCATAGTCGAGGCCTACGAGGAACATCGTGTGACCTGCCGGATATCGCGACACAGCGCCTGCGAACGCCCGCCC
>DAOWCM010000033.1 GCA_030639555.1 Candidatus Eiseniibacteriota bacterium
CGTCGCCGGCTTCAGGATCACGGAATTGCCGGCGGCAATGGCGGGCGCCACCTTGTGCGCCGCCAGATTCAGTGGGAAGTTGAACGGGGTTATCGCGACCACTACCCCTAAGGGAACGCGCAGGAAGAACCCGAAACGGTCCGTGCCAGTGGGAGCTCCATCGAACGGCACGACCTCTCCCGCGAAGCGGCGGGCCTCCTCCGAAGCGACCCGAAATGTCTGAACCGCACGGGCGACCTCTCCCTCGGCCTCACGGACGGTTTTGCCCGACTCCGCGGCGATCGTCCGGGCGAGCTGCCCCGTGCGCGACTCGATGCCGTCCGAGGCCCTCGCCAGAACGGCGGCGCGCTCAACGCGCGGGAGCCGGCCCATAACAGACGCGCCCTCCGTTGCAACGGAGAGCGCCCGCTCCACTTCCTCCGGCGTGGCCTCAGGTACGGTGCCGACGACCGAGCCGTCAAACGGGTTCGCGACCTCTACGTCCGCACCGTCGCCGGCCGGCCTGCCACCGATGAGCATCTTCATGCCCGCCAGCCTCCAGTCGACACAATCACTCCCGCCCACCGTTCAGCGCCACGACCTCGACGCCTCCCTCGACGACGCGCGCCGCCACCCTGCGCGCATCGGGGTTGGCCACCAGGAACCGCGCGAGCGGCTTGAGGAGCAGACCCTCGACCGTCCTGCCGAGGTTGCGCGCCCCGTATTCCCGGCTTGCCCCCCTCTCTACTATCTTCGCTACGGCTTCGTCGGCCACCTCGAGTGAGATAGAACGGCTGGCCAGCCGCTCGTGGATGTCCTTGAGGTGAATCTTGACGATCTCCCTGAGGGCCTCGTCCGTCAGAGGGTCGAAGAGGAGCACCTCGTCGATGCCGTCCATGAACTCCGGAGGGAAGAACTCCTCGATGGCGTCCTTCGCCTGCTGGAGATAGCGCTCGCTCTTGTTGTGATTGACGGCCCCGAACCCCACGGTGCCGTCGTCGTCCCGGCTCGGGACGATGTTCTCGGAGTTGGAGGTCATGATGATGGTGGAGTTCGACAGGGGTAGTCTGGTGCCGTGGCCGTCGACGACGTGCCCGTCACGGAACATCTGAGTCAGCATGACCGCGACGTCGATGTGCGTGCGCTCGATGTGCTCGAAGACGATCACCGAATGCGGGTGCTGTGCTACGGCGGTCGTCAGCTCCCCATCATAATCCACGTCTCCCAGCTTCATTCCGACCAGCCGAGCCAGCCCGTCCTCTGAGCTGTAGCGTGCCATGTTGAAGGCGAGAAGCCGTGACTCGCTGCCGTAAAGCTCCTCGGCGAGGGCGCGCGCCAGTTCCGTCTTCCCCACACCGCTGGGCCCGACAAACAGGAAGACACCGTCGGGGCGAGCCGGGACCGCGTTCAAGTTGAGCTTCGTGACGCGAATGACGTCCGACAGCGTCTTGATGCACCCGTCCTGTCCCCTGATCCGTCTGCGGAGCCCTTCCTCCAACCCCGCCAACTGCGCGTGCCCCGCGCCCGACAACTTGTCAGACGGTATCCCGGTCCAGTCGGCCAGCGCGTCGGTCACCTGCTCGACGCCCACGAGAGGAACCACGTCCGTGCCCGCGACCGAGGTCGCCGACTTCGAGGCTGCGCGGTCCAGGAGATCGAGCGCCTTCCCGGGAAGGACGCGCTCGCGTATGTACTCGTCGGACAGGTCGACGGCCGCCTCAACGGCACCGTCATTCACGCGAACACCGTGGAACTCCTCCAACCCCCCCACGGCATCTTTCAGGATCTCGACGGTCGTCTCCCTGCCCGGCTCCCGCACGTCGACTCGCTGGAAGAGACTCTCGCACCACGGCAGAGAGCGCAGCACCTCCCGGTAGAGCGCGGGAGTGGTACTACCCAGGAGGTAGAGCCCCGGCTGGTGGCAGCCCATCTCCAGCAGGTAGGAAGCATCGAAGAGCCCGGACCTGGCCCCCACGGCGGTCACTCCCATGAAGCTTGTGATCCCGTTCAGGAACAGGATGACGTCCTCGCGGGCCGTCGCCTCTCTGAGAGCGGCAAAGACTATCTTCTCGAAATCGCCGGCCTCGCTGACGCTGGCCAGAACTCTGTGGAAGGGAAGTTCGATGACGCGCCTGCCGACAAGCCGGCGCGGGACCCGGCCCTGCGATATCTCTCGGGCCAGCGTGAGAACGAGCGCCCGTTTGCCCACCCCGTTGGACCCGACCAGGACCCCGGAGTGGCGCTCCCGCCGCTCCAGTATCTCCTTGATCTGTCTGAGCTCGGCCTCCCACAACTCGCCGTCAAGCGTGATCGTAAGCCGCGCGGCGATCTCCGTCAGGTCGATCCCCAGCTGACTGAGGACGGACATGCCCGTCGTCTGCACGGCCTCGTCCGTGTCCGGCTCCGTGGAACCTCCCGACTCAGCGGTACGGGTCACGTCGGTGGCGTCGCCGGACTCCCGTGGGGCACTCGTCCCCTTCGAGTCGTCGGCTTCACGCGGCACAGGCTGTGACCTCTATGCTGTCCCCGGCCGCGAGACCGAGACCAAGCCAGCCGGCCCTCGCAGGTGCCGGCACGTTTGTGAGCGCGACGCTCTGCTCCTCTTCACCCTCCTCGCTCTCACTCGGCGCCTCTCGCCTGGCCTTCTCCCACTCCAGTCGAAGTTTGACGTAGTGCTTCTCTATCATCTCGCGCGCCATCTCGGGCGCAAACACGACTACGGTGTCCGTCACGCGGATGACCATCGGCGCGACGACCGACCTCGCGAGGCCGGCGTTCGTCTGCAATCCTGCCATCGCGACGAGGAGCAGCAGCACCCCCGTGAAGAGGCTGGCCATGAGCAGGCCGAGCACGCTCCCCGCGAGCCTGTCCATCCATCCCAGCGACACCAGCTTGAGAGCCTTGGCGATTATCCGGCCGACGACGCTGACGAGGATGAGCACAACGACGAAGACGAGCAGGAATCCGAGAATCGCCCGGGCATCCGCGCCTATCTGCAGGCGGGAGAACAGAGTGTTGACCACCTCCTCATAGTTGGCGGCCGCTATCACGATGCCGAGCACGAGAGCCGCTATCCCGAAGATCCCTCGCACGAACCCGTTGGCCAGCCCCTTACCCAGACCGACCGCAAGAATGATCACGATGATGATGTCTACCCAGTTCATGTTCCCTCCTGCGCCTACCTCCCTGCCTGCGCGGACCTTGTCCCGGTCACGCTAGCATCGCACGTCAGCCCTGTCAAGCGAGCTTCCGGAGGCTCCTGACGCCCTTCCGGGGAGCGCAAAGCAGCGCGAGACCCCGGTCTGAGGGCCTCGCGAGAGTGCTGGTCGGGCATCGTAAGGACGTGTCGGCCGCTATCTGACCACGAGGGCCTTGCACGTCAACTGCTCCCGGCCGCGTTCGAGTACGAAAAAGTAGCAGCCGGAGGCGACCGCCGCGCCCGCGTCGTTCGTCAGATCCCACTGCCGGACATGCCGCCCGGGCGGAAGCCGGCTCTCCACCAGACGCCGCACGAGCCTGCCGGCCACGTCATAGACGCTTAGCTGCGTCGGACGCGCGTCTACCTGAGCATCGTCGTCGGCCAGTGTGAAGGCCACGGAAGCCTGCCGCGTGATGGGCTGCGGCCACACGCCGGCGAACGCGGTGCGGAAGCTCTCCCCGACCCCCGGCCAGGTCGTGCACGCGGAGGCGAGCGTCTCCTCTACGCCCCCGCTTCTCCACACGATCTCGTAGACGTAGCTCCGTCCGGGTTCGGCGGAGGCGTCCATGTACCCGGTCATGCTCGACGTCAGTGGCTCGTCAGAGAGCCTCATCCTTTCGCCGCCCTCCTCCCTCCGCCAGAGCTCGTAGCTCACGAACGGCAGAACGGAGTTGACCGGGGGATTCCAGCGGAGGACCGGCGGCCCGCTGAACTCATCTATGATGAGCGCTATGGACAGGTCGCTCCCCGGTTCTGTCGACACTTCTATAGCACGTGACTGCCGGCCCTCACACTTCAGTGCGTTGATGGGCGCGATGTAGTAGCAGTAGTCAGTCGCGCTCACAAGGTCTCCGTCGGCGTAGAACAGCTCGTCGGCGACCGTGACGAGCACTTTTCCCTGAGGGTTCCCGGCGCTGTCCACCTTCGCACGGTAGATGCTGTACGAGCTGGCGCCGTCGATGGCGTCCCAGGTCAGGACGACGGTGTCCCCGGTGGCCACCGCATTGGCGGAGTCTATCTTGTGCTCCGGAACGACGCCCGTGCCAACCAGCACCTCGCCGCTCTGCCACTTGACCTTCAGGGTCGTTCTCATGCCGCCGAACTCATAGAACTGCCCGTTCCACGAGTGGATGTCGTAGTAAGCGCCCCCGAGCGCGACGTTCATGGCCCACAAACATGGGTTGATGACAGCGATGCCGTTGTCGAAGCGCCGCATCTTGATGAGCTCCATGAGATCGACCCCCGGCGGCACGGTGTCCTCGTACACGTACACGTCCTCGGCACGCCCCAACGGCTGTCCCAAATCGATGTCGTAGTACTCGAGCCACCACAGCTCGCTGTGGTCGAACCCGTCGCAGGAGAAGTAACCGCTGCCGAAGACGAGCGTGCTGGTAAGCCCGAGCAGGAACTCTCTGTCGAACTCTCCGTACCTCACCGGCCCGTCGGGCGTCACTTCACCATCCCATATGCAGTTGATGATATTAGTCGTCGGCTTCCTGTAGAGCGCCTCGAACGCCAGGTACCCGTGCTCCTCGTCCATCATGTTCTCGTACCAGCCGCCGTGCATCTTCGGGAAGTCCTCCCGCATGTCGCCGTCGCACACGTCGTACAGTGTGTTGTTCCCGTTGGCAACAAGGAGGAAATCGTCCCCGACGAGGTCGCGGAGCTTCGACACGCACTCGCGCATTCCGAGACGCCAGCTCTCGTCGAGCACCGCGGCGTCGGCCGCAAGGCCGTCAAGGTCGTGGTCTATGGGATGCTCGAGGTACCCGTCCCACCACGCGATTCTGTCGACGCAGTAGTCCAGGAACAGACCGTCCCACCTTCCACCGCTGTAGACCCGCTCGGCGATGTACTCGGGCAGCCAGTCACACAACCTCTGGCCCTGCGCGTTGGTCGGGCAATCGAAACTCATGTTCAGCATGAAACTGTTGCCGTCCATCTGCACCCGCTCACCCTCGGTATCGAGCATCCACCAGTTGTTCGCGTCGAGCGCAGCAGAGAGGTCCCCGTTGATCGGTGGCTGAGTGTAACCACACCCGTAGGCGACGGGGAAGTGTGCGATCAGCCGGCCGTCCGGATTGAGCGCCCGCAGCTCGGCGAGCTCAGCCTGATGGATGTCCTCGGCACGCTTCGACAGCACCAGGAGGTCCCACCGTGAGAGCATTTCGAGGTCCGTCTCAGCAAGCGAGCCGAAGTAGATGTTCGCGAGCCGTGGGTACGAATCAGCGGCGCCGGCGTCGTACGCCGCACAGACAAGAAAAGCAGCGGCCAGGGCGACCGCCGACACCACCAGCACCAGCCGGCGCCCTGCCCCGGTCTCTCTCGTTGCTGCCACCGTGATCGCCATACGCCGACGTCTCCCCGGGCCTCAAGACCCTGTAGTATGAACATTCAGGGGTTTTATAATACATGCCACACTGCAACATCTGTGCCAGTGGGCATGCGCAACATCAGCTCCTGGAGCGGTCACGAGCGCCGCTCAAGACGCAATCAGGCTCGAACCAACTGGGTGCGGAGTCAGGATGCAACATACGGAGTGAGGACGCCGCCCGGCCCGCCTGGAGCGATGCCGGGATCGGGCGCGCGCGCGTCCCTGACCTGGATGGTGCCGGGGGCCGGAATCGAACCGGCACGAGGCGCTAGGCCTCAACGGATTTTAAGTCCGATGCGTCTACCAGTTTCGCCACCCCGGCAAAAAGTGAGCCGGTGGCCGGCGCCTGGACGGGACGACCTCCCGTCCTGCAGAAACCAGACCACCGGCGTACTCACTGGAGGCGGCGACCGGATTCGAACCGGTGCTCAAGGATTTGCAGTCCTCTGCCTTACCACTTGGCTACGCCGCCTGTGACGACGACAGGGGCGCGTGCAGACCGCCCCTGCCCATCGCACTCTGGAGCGGGAAACGGGGCTCGAACCCGCGACATCCACCTTGGCAAGGTGGCGCTCTACCACTGAGCTATTCCCGCGTGAGTTCCCGCGAACCGCAAGTATAGTCCTCTATCCCGGGAGTGTCAAGGCGGAACGGCGACGCCAAAGGTGACTCCCTGTCGGCTACCGGCTCACGCGACCTTCCTGCACACGATCGTCAGTGTCGTGCAGGCAAGATCCTCCTTGCTGTAGCCGTCGTACTTCCGGGCGATTCGAAGCGAATCGATGTTACACAATCCAGCTCGATGCTCGACAAGTTCGAACCCGTGCGTACGAAAGGCCCTCAGCCAATCTGACATCTGCAGCCTGTTGAAGTACTGCACGTCATTCTGGAAGAACGCTCTCCAAACTCCGTCTGAGTACTGGAGGTAGCTCTTGGGCGATTCCCTCGCCCTGTCGTAGTGAGAGAGATGATCGTCAATTCCTATTTGGTGGATCGAACATCCACCGGGCCTGAGAACTCTGTGCATGTTCGCGATCATCTCGTCGGTGTCCTGTTCCCGGACGTGCTCGAGGACGTGGAAACTGAACACCGTGTCAAACGACTCAGAAGCCAGGCCACGGAGAGTCCCCGAACCGTCGATAACGTAATCCAGGTCAAGCAGGTCGTACAACTCCTCGAAGCTGCCGACCGATGAGATGCTATCAACGATCGCAGCCGCCTCGCCGTCCTGGTCGAACCCCGCGGCGGGGTGCTCCTTGAGGTCCGCGAACATCGCCTTCATTGCGGCCAGCTGCCGGTTGTCCCAGACATCGACCATCGTCATCGTCACGCGATGGAACACACGCAAGTAGAGCGAGTACCAGTGAACCCATCCCGTTCCGATCTCGAGGACCGGTCCACCGTCAGGGATTGCACGATGCCTGACACAGAGTTCGTCAAGGAACTTCGCCCGTTCGACATAGCAGTCGATGCCCGCGCGCCGCCTCCGCCTCTGCCCGAACCGGTTCCCCAATGCCCTGTACAACCTTCTCGTGAACCTGTTCATTGAGAAGGTCTTCAGCGCGGCAGCCGCAAGGACGTATCGGACCATGCCCGCTCCCCCTTCGTTGAGACCCCAGCCTGCTCCCTTGGCGCGCTGGCGAGCGACCGGCCGTACCGCGTCGTTCTGACGCGGCATGACCTCTCCGCTCGCCTGCCTCCCCCCCCGACGGGGGAAGGCACCGATTCCGCGGCAGAATCCCCCCGCCGCTCCCCGAGGTTCTGCAACCACCGCAACGCGGCCTACAGCGGCCTGCTCCGGCATGGGCATCTCCGACCAGGTGTGTGGAGTGGAACTGGTCGAAGCAGCGGGAAACACGGATGCTCCGGGGCCTGCCTGGCGGGGCCAGGCGGCGTGCCGCTCTCCTGAGCCCTGGGAAGTGACTTATCCCTGCGGAGCAATCTCAGCGGCCCGCCGGTAGAGCTCGACGTACTTGCCCGCGGACGCCCCCCAGCTGTAGTCGAGGGCCATCCCACGGCTCACAAGACCCTTCCAGACCTCGCCGTCGCCGTACGCCGCGACCGCCCGCTCGATGGCCTCGAGCATCGCTGCCGCCTCGTACTCCTCGAAGACGAAGCCGGTTCCCGTTCCCATCGATGGGTCGAAGTCCAGAACCGTGTCCGCAAGCCCCCCGGTAGCCCGAACGATCGGGACGGTGCCGTAACGCAGGCTGTACATCTGGTTCAGTCCGCAGGGCTCGTAGCGGGAGGGCATCAGGAACATGTCCGACCCCGCCTCGATAAGGTGGGCCAACTCATTGTCGAACGTCAGGTGCGCCGCGACCCGCTCCGGATGCTCGTCAGCGAGCCCCGACAGGAACTCATGGTACTCCTCCTGCCCTGTTCCCAGGACCACGAGGGTGGCGCCCGTCCTCAGGATTGCCTCCGCCTTCTCCTTGATCAGATCGAACCCCTTCTGGTCCGCCAGTCTGGACACCATTCCTATGACGGGAACATTGGGATCACCCGACAGGCCGGAGCGCTCGAGCAGCTCTCTCTTGCAGACGCCCTTGCCGGCCATTTCCCCGGGCGAGTAGCGCGCCGGTATCAGCGTGTCCACGGACGGGTCCCAGACGGAGTAGTCGACGCCGTTCAGTATCCCCAGGAGCCTCCCGCTGTCCCGCTTCTCGGCGAGCACTCCCTCGAGGCCCAGCCCGAATTCCGGCAGGCTGGAGATCTCCTCCGCGTAACGCTCGCTTACCGTGTTGACGTAGTCGGCGAACTCGATTCCCAGCTTGAGCGTGCTCACCGTGCCGTCGTACTCGAACGGGCTGCCCGGGACACACCGATCCTCCGAGATCCCGAGCGCCGGCAGGAGCTCTGGTTCAAACTGCCCCAGATAGCCCAGATTGTGAATACTGAAGATGACGCCGGCGCTTCCGATCCCGGGAGCGCCACCGTAGAACTCGCGCAGGTAGACCGCCGCCATGGCAGTGTGGTGGTCGTTCAGGTGCAGCACGTCGGGCTTGAGTCTCAGTGCCACCGCCGCCTCCAGGACCGCGCGGCTGAACAGAGCGTATCGCTCGACCTCATCCGGGTACCCTTGTCCGGTCCCGGAGTCGACGTAGATGCCCTCCCGATCGAAGTAGCCGTCGTGCCCGATGAGATAGACGATCACCTCATCGCAACCGGGCATCAGACCGCGCCAGATCTCGACCGTTTCATCCCTTTCCCCCATCGGTACGGCCACCGCGCCCGGATCGCCGAGCCTGGTGAAGCCGTAGGACCTGGCATCGACGGACCCGTACTTCGGCAGAAAGACGGACACTTCGTGCCCGAGTTCGGCCGACGCCTTCGAGAGCGCTCCCACAACGTCAGAGAGGCCGCCGACCCGTGCAAAGGGCGCGACCTCCGCGGCTGCCATCAGTATCCTCAAGCCTTGATCTCCTCCTTGAAGACCTCGACCTCACGCAGGTATCTCGCGGCCTCCTCGGGGGGCACGGGATTGATGTAGAAGCCCGACCCCCACTCGAAACCCGCCATCTTCGTGAGCTTCGGCATTATCTCGATGTGCCAGTGGTAGTACTTCAGGTCCGTTTCGCCGCTCGGCGCCGTGTGCACGATGAAATTGTACGGTGGGCTCCCGAGCGCGCTGTTGACGCGCATCAATGTCTCCTTGAGCACCTCCGCGAGCCGCGGCCGCATTTCGTCGTCCATCATCTCGAAGGACGAGTGATGCGCCGTCGGGAGGATCCACGTCTCAAACGGGAACCGCGCTGCGAACGGAGCCAGCGCTACGAAGCTGTCGTTCTCGCAGACGATGCGCGCCTTCGTCCATTCCTCCTGAGCAACGATATCGCAGTAGACGCACCTCTCCTTGTAGCTGTAGTACTTCTTGCTGCCGGCCAGCTCTTCCGTCAGGCGCTTCGGGAGAATCGGCAGGGCGATCAGCTGGGAGTGTGGATGCTGAAGTGACGCCCCCGCGGCGTTCCCGTTGTTGCGGAAGACCTGGATGTACCTGAACCTGCTGTCCCCCTGAAGGTCGAGCATCCGCTGCTGCATCGCCTTGATGACGAGAGCGACGTGGCCGACCGGGAGGTCGGCGAGCTGCCGGTCGTGCTCCGGTGTCTCGATGATGACCTCGTGAGCGCCGACGCCGCTCATCTTGTCGTACATGCCCTCGCCTGCCCTGTCCAGGTCCCCCTCGATGGACAGCGCCGGGAACTTGTTCGGGACAACTCGGACCTTCCAGCCGGGCGTGTTCGGAGCGGTGCCGCGGGCTCGGTACGCCAGCACCTCGGGAGGTGTCTTGTCCTCGTTGCCCGCGTCGAACGGACAGAAGCCGCTCTTCTTCTCCTCGGGTTCGGTCGCGAAATCCGTCGGTCGCTTCCCGCGCTCGGTGGCGATGATGACCCAACGGCCGAGTACCGGGTCCTTCCTCAGTTGCGGCATTCGTCTTCCTCTTGGTGCCCGAGCCCACACCCTCGGTGCGGAAGTGGCGGCGGGCCTGGGTGGCCGCTGCCGCCTTTGACGTTGAAGCTACAAGCGCTACCGGAACGAGAGCCCGCGGTCGGGCGCCACGTCCCCTGATTACCTTAGGACCGCTCACCCACGACGTGGTCACCAGACCTTCTCAGGCTCGCTCTCGCTACTTCCCGTCCCTGGCCCGGAGGGCCGCAACTATCCGCCTGACGTCGCCGGCCCGGTCCTTTGGAATAACCAGCGTGGCATCAGCCGTTCTGACGACGACCACGCCGCTCATACCGAGAACCGCCACGGTGCCGCTCTCCGAGTACGCAACGCAGTCGCTCGAGTCTATGACCAGCGCGTCTCCCCGCACCGTGTTGCCGTCCTCGTCGCCCGGCCATATTCTGGCGATCGCCGGCCACGCCCCGACGTCGTCCCATCCGAAGTCGGCCGGGACCACGAGAACTCCGTCGGCCTTCTCCATGATGCCGTAGTCGACGGATATCCCCTCGACCGACTCGTAGAAGTTGACCAGTTCGTCGTCGAAGCCGGCGTCACCCGGTCCGCACGAGACCCCCGCGAGCGCGGCGGCCACGTCGGGAAGGCGCCTCTCCAGCTCCGCGAGGAAGACGTCAGCGCGCCAGATGAACACCCCGCTGTTCCAGAAGTACCCACCGGCCTCGATGTAACCCTCGGCCCCTTCAAGGTCGGGCTTCTCCTCGAACGACTCGACCTCGAAGACGCCGTCAAGGCCGCACGAGCGTCCGGCTCTGATGTAACCGTACCCCGTCTCGGGCCTCGTTGGCCGGATGCCGAGCGTGACGAGTGCCCTCTTCGTCTCCGCGGCGCCGACAGCCAGTTCTATCGCGGCGCGGAAGCTGTCGTCGTCACCGACTACGTGGTCTGCGGGAAGCACGACCATGATGGCGTCGGAGTCCTCGGCAGCCAGGAGCTTCGCCGCGAGCGCGATGGCCGGAGCAGTGTTCTTAGCCTGAGGCTCTCCGATGATCCGGTGAGCCGGAATGGGAGCGAGCTCCTCGACCATCCTGCCTCTAAGGGCCCCGCTCGTCATCACGAGGGCGTCCGGCAGCGACACGAGGGTGGCAATGCGCAGCAGTGTGTTGCCCACCAAAGTGGACTCCCCCGTGAGACTGAGGAGCTGCTTCGGCCTGGCCCTGGTGCTCATCGGCCAGAGCCTCTCGCCCCAGCCTCCCGCCAGTATCACCGCGTACGTCATCGGGCCCTCCACCCGTCACGCTCAGTGCGATCTGTCGAGGCAGTACGCCGCGATCTCGTCCAGCATCACCGTGTCCCCGTCCAGGGCGCCCAGCACCTCACGGGCCCGCGAGATCAGTCGACCCGCCGACTCCCTCGCCCCCTCGACGCCGTGGATCGTCACGAACGTCGCTTTATCGACGTCCTTGCCGACGTCCTTACCGCCCTCCTCGGGGTCACCCTCCGCGTCGAGGATGTCGTCGATGATCTGGTAGGCCAGTCCGAGGCTGCCCGCGTACTGCCTCAGCCCATCCAGCCCCTCGGGCGTCGCCCCCAGCAGCGTGCCACCGAGCGTGGCGGCCACAACAAAGAGCGTTCCCGTTTTGCGTGCCTGGATGTACTCGAGAGTCTCGTTGTCGACGTTGCGGCGCCCGGCGATCTCGAGATCGACGTGCTGTCCGCCGACCATGCCGTACGACCCGACGGCCGTCGCGAGGTCGCGCACGGCCTTCGCCACGCTCGGACCGTCCGCCCCCACGTCCACCCCGTTGTCCGCCACGAGCTTGAACGCGTGCATGAGAAGCGCGTCGGCCGAGAGAATACCGGTCGCCACACCGAAGGCCCTGTGGGTCGTGGGTTGACCGCGACGCGTCATGGCGTCGTCCATGGATGGGAGATCGTCGAGCACGAGCGAGCAGCAGTGTACGTACTCGACGGAGCAGGCCGACTTGACGATCTTCGCACGGTCGTGGCCAAGCGCGCGGGCCGAGGCGAAGGCAATGATGGGTCTCAGGCGCTTGCCACCGTTCAGCACGGAGTACCTGATGGCCTCGTGGATCCGCTCGGGATACTCGCCCTCATCAGGAAGATGCCGCTCGAGTTCCTCCTCGACCTGTCGACGTTCCTGTTCGAGAACAGTGGCGATGTTCAAGATCACTCGCTCCTCGACGTGCGCGTGGCCGGCGCCTCTA
>DAOWCM010000173.1 GCA_030639555.1 Candidatus Eiseniibacteriota bacterium
ACTCTTGACCTGTTGAGAGACGAGAAGCCCTCCCTTGGACCCACCGAGCACCATCCCACCACCTCCCCGTCCGCATAGGCCAAAAGACCCGGAATCTCGCCCGAGTCGACCAGACGCTTCATGGCCCGCCTGTTCTTCTCCCCGTGTTCCTCATCGAACTCGCGACGCGTCTGCCGCCACCACATGCACCAGCACCCGCCACACGCTCCGCTCTCGCCGAAGAGCTTCTCGAAGTCCCTCCAGATCTCGGGAGTGAGAGGACGGAACCTCAACGGACTGGATGACTTGCTTTTTGGACGCATTCACGGACCTCTGGTGCCTGCCTGATTCGTTTGGCGATCCGTCCTGCCCGATTCGTCCGGGCGATCTGCCTGCCGGGGCAACCGGCGCGACTCGCCTACTCGGCGCGGATGAGCTTGAGCGGCATTCTGAACAACCCGACACCTGGATCCTGCACGCCGTCTCGGGAGACCGTGTCCGTCATGTCCATCCACAACGTGTCGCCCTCGACTCTGTACGTGTAGATGGCGTACCCGCCGATGAACTCCGGTGTCTTGGCCACGGTCGGGATGGTGGTCACCGTCGTGTCGGTGTACGTGTACGTCCCGGAGTTGACGACGATCGAACTGTACGCGGCCGCCCTCTCCTCTTCCGTCGGCCTCCATATCTCCTCGAAGTCGGGCGGGACCTCCGTGAGCGGCATCCAGACCATGCTGTAGTGGCTCTTGTCGAAGATGAAGAGCCCCGGGGCGGGGTCCGGATACGTGTTCTCGCCGCGCTCCGAGATAACGACGATCTCGGTCATCGCCCAGGAACCCACGAGCGGCCCCCTTGTCTCGGGCACGTCCGTCGTGTACTGCACGCATCCCGCCGTCACGACGAGAAGCAGCGCCAGGAACAGGAACAACCGCATGAGAACTACTCCTTCCTTGCGCGCGCCGCGCTCAGTTGGACAGAGCGCTCGGTCGGGCCAACGCGCTCAGCCGCAGCAGAGTGGCCGGCGCGAACGACAGTTGGGTCTCCGGCGGGATGTTGTTCATCAGGCCGGACGGATCGCTCTTGCTGCACCCCAGCGGGACGGCCACAAGGATGCAGCAAACCAACAGCAGTACGAATAGCGTCGCTGCCCGCAACATGATCTGACCTCCAAGGGGGATGATCCGGTGCCGGTGTTCTGCCGCCAGCCGGCCAGGAAGATGGGGGCCGAGCGTATTTTCATCATACACCCGCATATCTGGGATGTTCAAGCCCAACACCGAACCGTGGGCGTGCTATGCCGAGGGTTGCTTACGGCTCGCAGCAGGAGCCTGCCGCGGCGAGCGGCGTCCGGAGGCCCCCTTGCAGGTTGACTTGGCCCCGGCGGCGGGCTAGACTTCAGAAGGAGTTTGCCGAAGTGGTGGAATTGGTAGACGCGCTGCGTTCAGGGCGCAGTGGGGCTAGTCCCTGTGGGGGTTCGAATCCCCCCTTCGGCACCAGGAATCAAAGAGGCGGCCCGCCCTGTGCAGGCCGCCTCTTCTTGCTGTCGATCCGGGCTACCGCGCTGCAACGACGTGTGTCGCTACGGACGGAAGAGTGTCTTGATCATCCCCCAGCTCGCCTCATCGACCGGAGTATCCGCCTGTATGAGAAGCAGGTAGTCCTCGGTCTCGCCGTCCTCGAAGGAACCCGAGCCGTCCCAATCGGCCCCGACGGGGCTCTCACTCACCGTGAACCTGAACCAGACGTGCTGGTCATTCGGACCCGCGAGGAAGGGTTGAATGCCGGCGAGACCCGAGACAGGCCCCGTGTAGCCCATCGGAACCGGGACGTTGATCGCGAAGTGCTCAACCGCGGGGCCGCCCGGACACGCCGAGGACCCATTCCAGAAACCCGAGTGGTCCCAGTCGCCGAGCGCGTTGAAGTACCCGTCCACCGGCATCTGATTCGTGATCTGCAGGTCGATATCGACGCCCCAGACCGCCGTTGCACACGCGATGGCCATAATCCCGGTGGTCGTGCACGGAACGATAGTGTTCGTGTTGTCAATGGTATAGGCCGGCGGGAATAGCAGACCCGCATCGCCGTCCTGGTAGCACTCGTCCTGATCGTAGAGCGGGAAAGTCACGCCCTGGCAGGCGCCCGCGTTGCCGTCGGGCTCGAAGTCGAACACGGGCTGCGGCGCGCCCGAGCCTGGAAAGTGGGACCAGCAGAGCGCGCCGTGGTAGATGAACGACGCCGAACCGCCAAAGCATGTGGGGAAGGTGCCCGTGACGGGAATCCAGGGATACGCGATACCGTCCTCGGGCGCGTCGCCCCACTCCCCCTCGTCGCCCAGGGCACTCGCGGGTGCGAACAACAGGGCGGCCGTCGCCAGCGCGCAGGCCACATACATCGCTCTGATCCTCACGGTCTGCCTCCTCTCTCCCGAGACATCCAGCCGGAGCCGAACCGGCCTGTCTCGCCGCCTGTGCCGGTGCCGGGGTCAGGGCAGACACGGAACCCACGAGCGCCAGCGCTTGGAGCCACGCGCACGACCCAGGTTGAATCGTACGCAGCAGACACGCCCTGTATGCCACTCCGCGCCGCGCGTGTCAAGGGGCAACCCCCTTTTTCCGTGACACGCACCAGAGGACCGTGTGAAGGGGCGTTCGGCGGTTGTCACGGGCGGGGGCCTCTGCTAGTCTGGCCTCGGGCTCACGCAGGCTCGCAAACGCCGGAGAATACACGTGAACAGACCAAAGGTCGCACTTCTGAGAACCACGCCGGAGACAGTGCTGGACGACTACGTTCGCCTGTGCGAACTGGCCGGCATGAAGGACGCGCTCGAACCGTCCAACACGACGATCCTCAAGGACAACATCAGCTGGCACCTGATGTACCCGGGCTCGAACACGACGCCCTGGCAGCTCGAGGGCACCATACTCGCCCTCCGGCAGGCCGGCTTCCAGGACCTCGTCGACGTCCACAACAAGACCGTGGTTACCATCTGCGATCTGGGCGACCGCTACAACAAGTTCGGCCCCGTCCTCCAGAAGTACGGCGTGCCGAAGAAGTACAACTTCGAGCCCAAAGACATGACCTGGATCAAGCACGCGCCGAGAGCCAAGATGGCCGTGCTGGACAAGATCTTCCCTGACGGCATCTACCTGCCCGACTACTTCTTCGGCAAGAACATCGTCCACCTGCCGACCGTGAAGACGCACAGCTACACGGTCACCACCGGCGCACTCAAGAACGCCTTCGGCGGCCTCCTCAACGTCAACCGCCACATGACACACACGTGGATACACGACACGATCGTCGACCTCCTCGCCATCCAGAAGGAGATCCACACGGGCCTCTTCTGCACCATGGACGGGACGACAGCGGGCAGCGGCCCGGGCCCAAGGACGCTCATCCCTCACAAGAAGGACGTCATCCTGGCGTCCTCCGACCAGGTGGCAATAGACGCGGTGTCCGCTCAGATGATGGGCTTCGACCCGATGGGCATCGACTACATCGCACACGCGACCGAGCGCGGGCTGGGGCAGGGCAACCCCGTCGAGATAGAGGTCGTTGGCATGCCGGAACTCGCCGACGAGCGGTGGGGATTCAAGGTGGGCGTGAACCTGGGGACCGGCGCGGGCATGCTGCTCTGGCGTTCGCCGCTCAGGATCTTCCAGAAGCTCCTCTTCCAGACGCCCATCGTCAAGATGTTCATCTGGGCGAGCGAGACGTACCACGACAAATTCTGGTACCCGAAGAACGGCGTCCCGGTCGTGGAGAAGTGGAAGCGCGAGAGCCCCTGGGGGCGCCTCTTTGAAGAGTACCCCGGGGAACCTGGCGGGACCGACCCCGCGTGTCGCGTCGAGCCGTTCGAGTAGCCCGCCTATCACGGCCACTCCCAACGGCCTCCACATCTCGGAGCCCGTATACTGCGTAGCCGCCAGCGGCAACATGCCGAGTAATAGCGCGTGCCCCAAACATGTCCGCTAGTCTTGCCGCTTGGACAGACCCCGACCGCGGAGGCCCAGAGCAATGGAAGCCCTGTTAGGCGCCGTCGTTGTGGCGCTTGTGGTCATTCTCGCCGCAGAGACGATTCTCAGGCGGGCCGGCCGACCGTTCACGAAGGGCGTGGCCGCCACGCCGCGGACCCGGACCGCCCTCATGGCCGTGTTCTCGGTCCTGGCGGCTCTGGTCGTCTTCCCCAGCCTGGTACCGGCCGCTCGGCGCGGCATCTTCGCCTTCTGCGGGGTCTGCCCGATCGGGACCGTCGCCACCGGCGGCCCGGAGTCGGTCCTGGGCTTCCTGAACATATTCTTCCTGGCGGCGTGGTACTACGCCGCGACCGTACTGCCCGTCTTCGTACTGGGGTGCCTGTTCTCCGGCGTCCTGGTCGCGAAGTCACAGCGCGTCCGAATACGAGGAGTGCTGCCCGCATTCGGGCTAGCAGCACTTCTTCCGGTCTGTTCGTGCGGAGTGATTCCCATAGCCAAGACAATGATCGAGCGTGGAGGGACCGGCACCCGCGACGGGCTCGTGTTCCTTGCCACCGCGCCGCTTCTCAGCCCCATCATTATCTCACTCGCCTTCACTCTGCTGGGCGGCAGCTATCTGGTTCTGCGGGTCGTCTCGAGCCTCGTGCTCGCCCTCGCCGTCGCCCTCATCGTGCGTCCGTTCCTGTCGTCTCCGGCAGAGGCTCCCCATGCCTCCTCCACGCCGCGCGCGGTCGGCGCGACCACTCCAGGCGCGTCGTGCACGCCGTCACCGGCCTGCGCGATCGCTCCCGGTGCGGGCGGTTCCGTCCTGCTGGCGGCATGGCGTATGTTGACGAGCCTCATCAGGTACGTGCTCTTCGGGATCGTGCTCGGCTCGCTCTTCACGGCGGCTCTGCCCGCGGACTACGTTGCAGCGATCCTCCAGTCGGGCGTGGCGTCCATGGCGGCGGTCGTGGTCGTCGGGGTCCCGATCAACATGTGCGCCGGCGAGGAGATCCTGCTGAGCGCTCCGCTATCGGGTAT
>DAOWCM010000352.1 GCA_030639555.1 Candidatus Eiseniibacteriota bacterium
GTTCTCCCGCCCGTCGCGCTTCGGGTCCGACGGCAGGACGTAGACGTTGAGCTCGAGCCCGTCCGCGCCCGCCAGCTCGACCTTGTGCGCAAACTCGGTCCACGCGCCGGCCGACACGCAGTGCACGCTCGCGATGACCGGGATGTCTACCGCGTCTTTGACGCCCTTGATGAGGTCGACGTACGCCTCCGCCGCGTGGTGACGCCCGTACTCCCGGATGTACTCCTCGGCCTCCGGGTGCCAGTACGACGACCCGCTCGCCTCTCTGATGCTCTCAACCGCAGCAGTGATCTGCTCCTCGAAGATAGACTTGAGCACCACCGCCCCCGCCCCCGCCGCCTCGCACTCCTTCACCTTGTCCACCGTGGCCGTCAGGCCGGAGCTTCCGGCGATGACCGGGTTCTTGAGGTCGAGCCCCATGTACTTGGTCGTTAGGTCCGCCATGAGTTTCTCCTGTTCGCGTCAGGTCCGCGCGGGGCCGCTGAGCGGCGCCTCGCCGCCCGCTGCCGCCCCTACCACCGGTTCCCGTGCACCCGCTCCCCGTCGTACTGCGTCCGCGGCTCCTTCTCCTCCGCCGGGTGCCCTATCGAGAGCACGGCGATCGGCACGACGGGCTCCGGGATGCCGAGTATCTCGCGCACCGGCCCGACCCGCTCCGGGTTCGGATGGCATCCGAGCCAGACACCGCCTAAGCCCAGCATCGAGACCGCTATCAGCAGGTTCTCCAGGGCCGCGATGGAATCCTGGTCCCAGTACTTCTCCGATATCGCGGGATCCCCGCAGACCACGACGGCCAGGGGCGCTTCCTTCAGCATCCCCCAGGACTTCGTGGTGGCGCCCAGACGGTCCAGCCTCTCCCGCTCGGAGACCACCACGAAGTGCCAGGGCTTGAGGTTCATGCCCGACGGGGCCGACATCGCGGCCTCGAGCATCGCCGTGATGTGCTCCTCGGACACCGGCTCGTCCGTGTACTTCCTGATGCTCCTTCTCGCCAGAATCGCGTCTATCATGTCTTTGGTCCCCGCTGGGCTGCTGGTTCTCGGGAGTCCGCCGCCGTGGCGGGCCCGTTCCTCTCGTCCGGCTGCTCGTCCTCGAAGACTCTGAACTTCGCGTCGCCCCACAACCGTTCCAGCTGGTAGTAGTCGCGCGTCTCCACGTCGAATACGTGCACGACCACATCGACGCAGTCCAGGAGTATCCAGCGCTTCCCCGCGTAGCCCTCAACGTGCCAGATCTTTTCGCCCTCGTCGCTCAGGCCGTCCTTGATGGCGCTGGCGATCGCCGCGACCTGGATCCCGCTGGTCCCGTTGCAGATGACGAAGAAATCACACGTCGAGGTCAGCCCTCTCAGATCCATCGAGATCACGTTCTCGGCCTTCTTGGTGAGTGCGAGCTCCGCGGTCCGCACCGCGAGCTCCTGTGATGTCATGGCCAAACGCTATCCTCCGAACTTCACTATCTCAATGCGAGGGGAGGCCTTGGCCTCCTCCTCACTGAACACTCTTATCACCGTGGCATGCCTGTGCTCCCTCTTTCGGACCTTCAGGTCGAACAGCCACACGGCCACGAACGACACGACGAGGAAGGTGACCGCGAGCGCGATGGGCAGAATCGACTCCTCGGACCCGTCCGAGATCGCGCTTCCGACCACGAAACCGAGGATGGTCATGAGCACCGGCAGCATGTAGAGCGAGAAAGCCGCTATCAGCACCTTGCCCGCGCTTATCTCGATCTCGACGGTGTCACCCGGGCCCGCCCCAATCTCGTTCCTGGCCAGAAGCAGGACCTCCTTGCCGTCGCTCGAGGCCATGCAGAAACCGCACTTGTCGCACGACCCGGACTTCCCCATCGCGACGACCGCAGCATCTTCATTCACCGAAACGACGCGACCGACCTCTGTCACGGCAGTTCTCCTCTGAACCGAAGGTCTTTGGGCAGCGAACGTCCCCTCAGGTGCGAACGTTCATTATCGCCTGATGAGCCCCAGTTTCTCAAGGGCGAAGAGCGCGATCAGCCCAGTGGCCAGCCCCGTTGCCGCCGAGACCAGAAGCGCCACCGGCAGGAGCCTCAGGGCCGGTCCGGGGCCCGTGTAGAACCAGGATAAGACGCCAAGCTGCGCCAGGTTGTGCAGGACGGCGCCCACGACGCTCACGCCGACCACCGAGAGGGGCGGAAGAGCGAACCGCGCGGCCAGCCCCATCCCGACCGCGCCCGCCACTCCCCCGGCCATCGCCAGGCCGAATCCCGGCCCGAGGAACGTCCCGACCACAAGTGACGCGACGATGACGCGCAGGACCGTGATGGCGAGCGCGTCCGCGAAACCCAGAGTGATGAGCGCGATTAGGGTCGCGATGTTCGCAAGCCCGATCCGCAGGAACGGGAACGGCGACGGAAGCGCGCTCTCGACCGCGTAGAGCGCCAGCGCTACTCCAAGGAGCATCCCGAGCCGCGCCACTCGTCCCGCGGCGGTGTGGCCGGTCGAACCTCGCTCCCCCGCGCGACCAGCAGCCTTCGTGTTCGCCGCGTCGCCCATGCGCTACCTCGTCACCGCGTCGGTCGGGGTCGGCCCGTCGCCCACTACGGTCACGACCACTCTGTTGGGAACACACACGACGGCGCGTCCCGGCGTCCGCACCGCGCCCATCTTCACGCAGAGCTCGTGCGGGCACGGGGACGAGAGCACCCTGGCCTCGCCGTCCGCCACTCCGACGACGGTAGTGCCGACCGGCCCCTCACCCTCGACTATAGTGTCGGAATCGAGCGGCGCAAGGTACTCGAACCCGCCGTCGCCGGTAA
>DAOWCM010000320.1 GCA_030639555.1 Candidatus Eiseniibacteriota bacterium
CCTCCGACCTCGCGGCAGGGCTCGTGATAGGTACCCATCTCGTAGCCCAGCGCGCAGCCGAGGTCCGTGGGGAGGATGTACGCGAGTATGTCCTTGGCCGCCTGCACCTCTCTCGCGAGGCGACGGCGCTCCTCCTCGGCCTCGGCGAGACGCGCGTGTGTGATCTTCACGCCGATGAGGTTTGCGAGAGCCGTGAACGTTCGAAGCTCGTCCCTGTTGTACCAGAACGCGGGGTCCGTCGTGTCGGCGTAGAGGATACCGATGACCTTCTCGTTGTCGAAGAGCGGAGCGGCCATCGCCGAGCGGATGCCCTGTGAGATGATGCTCTGCTGCTGCTGAAATCGCGGGTCCTGCTGCGCGTCGCTGGTCAGAAGACCGGACCGCTGTTCGATGACCTTCCGTACCATCGTGCGACTCAGCACCAGCTCGCCTTCCGTTTTGCCGGGTTTGAGCCGGGCCGCCTTGACGACCGGCTCCTCCGCGTCCTCTTCCATCAGAAGGAGCACGGCCTTGTCGCAGGTCGCGAGCTTCTCAACAAGATCGAGAATCACCTCGTAGAGTTCATCGAGGGGACGCTGCGTCGCGAGGAGCTCCCCTGCCTCCGCGAGGATCCGGAAGAGATTGGTGCGCTCGTCGGCGCCGCCGGTCGGGCCGAATATCTCCTCCAGCGTCACGGAGGAGCTCTCTATCGAGCTGCCGTTCTGGGAGAACATCGTGTCCGCCGGGGGTGTGCTTTCGACAAGCTTGAGCTCGACGTCCGCGAACGCCAGCACGTCACCCAGTTCGAGCTCACGTGGCTCAGTTATGGGCGCGCCGTTGACGAACGTGCCGTTGCTGCTCTCGAGGTCCGTCACGGTTACCTTGCCGTCCTCCAGCACTATCTTCGCGTGAGTGCGGGAAACGGAGGAGTCGGGCAGCCTGATGTGACTGGTGGCTTCCCTCCCGACTACCTGTTCGCCTTCCCTCAGGAAGTGGCAGGCGGAGCGCCCCTTTATCTTGCCGGCGAGTGCAAAGGCCATGTCTCGGTCCTTGGATAACGTCCCAGTCTCAAGAGCCCCACGGCGATGTCGCGGATCCACGGGGTTGCCGAGAGGCACCGTGACGGTGAATGTGTCCCGTAACCGGGGAGATGCCCCGTGAAGATGCCTCAGTGCCCGACACTAGCAGACCATCTGGGGCGTTTCAACGGGGTTTGAGGGCCGTCCCTCTGGAACTGGAGCCCGCCCTGTGGTTGAATCGTCCAGAGAGAACGGAGGTTTCCGCGTGCTCAACCTCAAGGGACTGGCCGGGGGCAAGGTCGTCGTTGTCGGGATAGGCAACACGCTCCGGGCCGACGACGGCGCTGGTTCGCTCGTGGCCGAGAGGCTGCGGGAGCGGTATCCTGACGTCGTCTTCGACGCCGCCCAGGCGCCCGAGAACTACCTGGCGCCGATCCGGCGGGCCGACCCGGACGTCGTAGTGCTGGTCGACGCCGCCGATTTCGGCGGGAGCCCGGGTGAAGTGAGAGCGGCGACGGCGGAGGACGTCGAGGGACTGATGATGGGCACGCACGCGGCGCCCCTCTCCATGTTCATGAGGGTGCTCAAAGACGAAACCGGCGCGGACGTGATGCTGTTGGCCGTTCAGGCTGCGACGACGACGCTCGGTGCAGACATGACCCGCGAGGTCACGGACGCTGTCGAAAATCTGGTGTCGCAACTCGAAGAGTCGTTGGACGGGAGGTCGGAAACATGATTCGGAAACCACGTGCTGTCCTGGCGTCGGCGCTTCTGCTGATGTGCCTTCTGGCGGTCACCTCGTGTTCGCAGATACAGGAGCCCGCCGTGACGATGACCGGCGTCGATTTCAGAGGGATATCGATCGAAGGTCTGGCGTTCAACCTGCTGGTGGACGTCGAGAACCCGAACGCATTCGGCGCCGACATCAGCGATCTGGAGTATCGGATTCTGTTGGACAACGCGGAGGTAGCCACCGGGCTGCAGAAGGACACCATCGTCGTGCCCGCTGAGAGTGTGGTCGAGGTGGGGATCCCCTTCATCATTGTCTGGAGCGGGATTGACGAGGGCCTCAAGAAGCTCCTGGACGGCGAAGAGCACGAGTGGCGCCTCAAGGGGAGCGTAAGGCTCAGTAAGGGCGCGATGTCGCGCGTGTTCAGGTTCTCCGAGAACGGGACGTTCGACGCGCCCGAAGCGAACGACATCGAGATCGACCTGGACTTCTAGCCGCTACGCTTCCGCGGCAACAGTCGCTCGAGGTCCTCGCTGCGACGAGCCATGCTCCCGATAGACGGGGAGGTTTGTCATCAAGAGGAAATTCGTACCGAAAGATGAACGTGCGATCCTGGTCGGCGTGAGTCTGCCCAACACAAGGGTAGAGGACGAGCACGAGTCGCTCGATGAGCTGGCCCAGCTCGCGCGGACGGCCGGCGCCATGGTGGTCGACCGCTTCGTCCAGAACCGCACGCGGCTGGACGGGAAGACATACATTGGAAGTGGGATGATCGAGAGGATCAAGGCGGCGGCCGCGATGCACGACGCCAACATCCTGGTCTTCGATGACGACCTGAAGCCCGCGCAGGGCAGGGAGATCGAGCAGGCCATGGAGATCAAGGTCATCGACAGGACCGAACTCATTCTCGACATCTTCGCGAGGCGGGCACGCACGAAGGTCGCACGCGCGCAGGTCGAGCTGGCGCAGCTCGAGTACGAGCTGCCCCGCCTGAGGAGACTGTGGGACCATCTCCAGCGCCTGGGCGGCGGTATCGGCACGCGCGGCCCGGGAGAGACGCAGCTCGAGTCTGACCGCCGCAGTATCAGGATCAGAATCAAGATGCTCAAGAAGGTCCTGAAGGGGGTTGAGATCGACCGGCAGGAGCAGCGGAAACGGCGATCCCATATGGTGCGCGTGGCGCTGGTCGGGTACACGAACGCCGGGAAGTCCACGCTCATGAACGCGCTCTCCGGCGCTGAGGTTCTGACAGAGGACCTTCTGTTCGCGACCCTTGACGCGACTACCCGGAAGATCGAGCTTCCCGGTGGGCACGAGGCACTCCTGACCGACACGGTCGGGCTCATCAAGAAGCTGCCTCA
>DAOWCM010000380.1 GCA_030639555.1 Candidatus Eiseniibacteriota bacterium
AGCGCGAGAACCGGCAGTACGCTCACGACCGTGGCGGCCGCGATCGTCGCCCACGGCAGCTCGTGCAGCCCCGCGAAGAGTGCCAGCGCGACCGGGACCGTTCGCGACTCCGGAGTTGACGTGAGTATCAGCGCGAAGAGGAACTCGTTCCACGCGAATATGAAGATCAGCACCGCCGCCGTGAACACGCCGGGCGCGGCGAGCGGCAGTATGATCTGGAAGAACGCCCTCGCCGGCGTGCACCCGTCCACCATGGCCGCGTCCTCCAGGCTCGTGGGGAGCGTCGAGAAGAAGTGCGTGAGGATCCACACGGCCAGCGGCAGCGACAGCAACGTGTAGGGGAGGACGAGAGCGGGGTAGCGGTTGATGAGCCCGAGCCTCGCCATGCCCAGGTAGAGCGGTCCTATCATGCCGATGGCCGGGAAGATGGCTATCCCTAAGAAGAGCGCCATTATTAGGTTCTTGCGCCTGACTTTCAGGCGGGCCAGCGCGTAGGCCGCCGGAGCGCCGAGCGCGAGGGTGAGGAGCGTTGTGAGGGACGCCACGACGAAGCTGTTCGCGATGTTCCGCGGGAACTGGTTGACCTCGAAGACCGCCCGGAAGTTCTCGGACACGGCCGGGTCGGGGAAGTAGTCGAGCGGCCTCTTGTACAGCGCGTTGGGCGACGACAGCGCGACGTTCAGGATCCAGTAGAGGGGGAACAGGCACGCGACCACGAGCAGCCCCCGCGCGACCCACAGCCACAGTGTCTTTCCCCGGAATCGTCTCACCGCGTTTCCCCTGATATCCGCATGAACCGGATGAGCCCGAGGCTCAGTACGAACACGATGGCGAAGAGCGCTACCGTCATCGTCGAGCCGTAGCCGAGGTCCCCGTACCTGAAGAGGACCCTGTAGATGTAGATGGAGAGCGTCTCTGTGCGCGACGCTCCGCCCGTCAGCACCCAGATCAGGTCGAAGATGCGGAAGGCGTCCATCGTTCTGAAAAGCACTGCGATGGCGATGAAGGGCTTGAGAAATGGAAGCGTGATGGAATGGAACACTGCCCAGCGTCCGGCCCCGTCCAGCGCGGCGGCCTCGTAGTACTGGTTGGGGATCGATTTTAGGCCCGCCAGCAGAATGATGGCGACGAAGGGGGTCGTCTTCCACACGTCGGCGAGAATGACCGACGTCATCGCAAGCCTGGGCCCGAGCCAGACGATGGGTTCTCCCATCAGGCCCAGTCGCTCGAGGATGGAGTTGACGAGTCCGATCCGGTCGTTCAGAAGCAGCGACCACATGGTCGCCGCAACGACCGTGGGGAGTGCCCATGGTACCATGAGCGACGAGTTCATCGCCGTCCGACCCCTGAGCACCCTGTTGAGGACCAGCGCCGCCGCGAGACCGAGGATCAGCTCAAGTCCGACGGAGACCACCGTGAAGTACGCCGTGTGTCCCAGGTCCTGCCAGAAGACCCCGTCGGAGACGAGCCGGGTGAAGTTCGAGAGCCCCGCAAAACCGCGCTCGTCCGCGAACTTCAGATTGAACTTCGTGAAGCTCAGCGCGAACTGGCTCAGCACGGGGAGCGCGCCCAGGACCACCACGAACGTGAGCGCGGGCGCAAGAAGCCAGAATGCGAGACGTGCTCTCTGCCTGGCGTTCATCGTGCTCCCCGTTCCTTCCCCCGTGTCCTACCCGGCCATGATCTCCGCGAGTTCCCTCACCATGTCAGCGGCGGCCGCACCGGGCTCGATCTCGTACGTGAGGGCCCGATGGACGTTCTCTTGAATGATGTCCGACATGCGCGGGTAGTGAGGAGACCTTGGTCTGTTGCGCGTGTTCCGGAAGACCTCAGAGAAGCTCGCGAAGTGAGGATTCGCCGCCAGGACGTCCGCGTCCTCGTAGGTGCTCGTCAGCGTCGGCAGGTAACCGCCCTCGATCGCACGTTCCTTCATCGACCTCTCGCCCGTGATGAAGCGCAGGAAGTCCAGCGCCTCGTCGGGATGCTCGCTGTAGGCCGACAGTGCGATGTTCCAGCCGCCGATCGTCGAGTAGCTCGTCTGTCCCTCCACGTGAGGCAGGGGCGCGATACCGGCTAAGCCCTTGATCTTCGATCCCTCGCCCTCCGCCATGCTCCACACGTACGGCCAGTTCCGGAGAAAGAGCGACCGCCCCTCTGTGAAGAGCCGTCGCGAGTCCTCCTCCTTGTACGTCAGCACTCCGGCGGGGGAGATTCCACTGTCGAGGAAGCTGAGCATCAGCCCGAGGGCCTCGGTCACTCCTCGCTCCGCGTCCGCGGGCTTCTCGACCACCGTCGCTTCGTCGAGCGTGCCGCCCACGCTCCACAGGAACTCGAGGAAATCACACACCAGCCCCTCGTACCGGGCGCCCTGCCAGACGAAGCCGTCCATCCCCCTGGGCTCGGCTATCTCTCTGCAGGCGCGGCGGAAGTCCGCCCACGTCTCGGGCACCGGGA
>DAOWCM010000080.1 GCA_030639555.1 Candidatus Eiseniibacteriota bacterium
GCCCAGAAGCTTCAGCGGCTTCCACCCCTGACTCCCGACCCCATCGTCATAGAACGTGATCTGGGGAACCCTACCCGGGTGCACACGGTGGTCGCGCAGCTCCACGGCCTCGTAGAGCTTGAAGACGTTCGTGCCGCGGTTCTTGGCCGCGGTGGCGCCTGTCCCGTCCGAGCAGATGACAATGTTCTTGGCCACAGGTACCTCCGTGCGAAAGCGAACCTCACCTCCGGGCAACGGGTCCGCCAAGACAGCTCAAGAGTGCTCTCAGTCGAAGTAGACGATCTCCCCGCTCGAGACGTTGCCGTAGCTCCTCTGGTCCACCTGACCCACACCCGGCTCGACAAGCATGATGGTGTCGCCGTCGTTTGTCAGGTGCATGGGCCGCCCGTTTCTGATTACGCGAACGGTCCTTCCGGGTTCCACGATTCCGTCATCAGCCGTCAGCTTCCAAGCTCCTCCGTCGTCGTCCTCGATCTTCCAGCCCTCCAGAGAGCGGGCCGTGGCACCGTAGTTGTGCAGCCAGACTTCCTCTCCCTGCGA
Organism: Candidatus Eiseniibacteriota bacterium; assembly: GCA_030639555.1. Taxonomy (GTDB): domain Bacteria; phylum Joyebacterota; class Joyebacteria; order Joyebacterales; family Joyebacteraceae; genus JALGZG01. The sequence goes on from DAOWCM010000080.1 coordinate 541, forward strand.
GTCGACGCCCACCGGGTTGGGGATAACGGCCACGATCCTGAGCCCGAGGGGGATGACCGGCGAGTCCGGGGCCTCCGACGTCGTCCGAAGCGTCATGACGACGGGCAGGTGGTCCGTGAGAAGGTGGTACTGAGACTCCGAGAGCGTCGGACGCGCCACGCGCAGGCCCGGCCGCACGTCCGTGCTGCCGTCCGCGAGGGTCACCTCGATCGGGTCATCGAAGATCTCATTGAGCCCTCGGGAGATGGCGATGTGGTCGAGGAACGTATCGATCGTGTTGTTGTTGTAGTGCGTGAACGGAACGAGGTCCGCGACTGGATCGCCGAACCGGATGAGATCACGATCGTCCAGGCTGTCCCACTCGCTGAGCGACAAAGGAACGCAGTCCACCGTGAGAATGCGCATCAGCTGCCCGTCCTCTGCCGGGACCCCCAGCTGCTGGAGCCGTCCGCGCCCCTGGCTCGTGTCGGGCCGGATGTTCCAGTCACCACACAGAATGAGGTGCCGATCGCCCGTCACCTGGTGGTTCCGAATGTACTGCTCAAGTGCGTCGACCTCGTCCTTCTGGGGGAAGGCGCCACCCGACGCCAGGTGAACGATCACCAGGTCGAAGCTCAGTGCGCCGGACACAACAGGGAGAAGCCAGGGCGCCCGGTGCGACGCTGCCGCCAGGTCACCGGTGTCCTCGTCGCGCGGCTGACGCAGATCCGCGAGCAGAACGCTCTCGTCTGGATCGATGGTCACTTCCTCCGCATTCCACAAAACAGCGAACTGCAGGCCGCCGATCGCACTGCCGGACTCCCCGTATCCGATCTCGGATTCATGTGCCAGCCACGTGCCCTGCGTCGTGGCGTTGAGCGCATCGCGAATCTGATGGAGGCGATTCGGCTCGCCGCTCCGACGCTGATGCTCCGAGATGGCAACGATGTCGAGACCCAGGTCGACGATGGCCTTCGCGAACGTCTCTGTCAGAATGGCGAAGTCATCCTCCTCACTGGCGCCGGGCAGGAACTCCAGTACGTGGGATCCCTCCAGGTTGATGTGCCGGAGGTTCCAACAACCGAGACGTATGAAACCGTCCCCCAGCGCCGGCTCATCGGCGAAGACGTCGATAGGCTCAGCCTGAGCGAGCGCAGCGCCACAGAGCACCACTGCCAGGACTGCGACGAGGATGCTCTTGCTCATGCTCCACCTCCTTGAGTGCACGGGACGGCCGGTCGCCTCGGTGATCGGCTCTGCAAAACACCCTACACAGAACGCACACGCGGGGCACAACTCCCGTCAAGGAAAGCCATGCCCCGCAACCAGCTATCTCGGCTCAGTTTTTCGGTCACGGCGCCAATCTGGGTCGCTCATGGGACGATTGTTGCGCCTGTGATTCACTCAGTCGAGCTCATTATGTACGAAGCCCGTGGCGGCCCGCCTCCCCCGGCATCGTTCCAGCCCCCTCTCAGGCGGGGACGGACGTCAGAAGCAGCCTCCGAGTGCGACGCCCGGTATCAACACGAAACCCTCGTCCTTGTAGAGCAGGTTCATGGTGGGGCGCACGAAGAAGCCGCCCTCAGACTGATACTGATAGCCTGCTGAGAAGGTCCCGAACCACTCGGCCCATCCCTCCTCCCAGTTGTCCGCTCCCGCGAAGTAGGTGATACCCCCGGACAGGTACAGGCTGTGCATGTCCCCGACTGGTATGAACGACGCGTAGATCGGGAACAGACCGACCGCCCCGTCCTCGGCGCCGAATGCGATGCCGCCGACGCCGAGCCCGAAGCGGTTGTTGAAATACCGCTCGTAGCCCGCGCTGAAGATGATGGCCTTGCCACCGATCTCGCCGAATACGAGGTTCGGGTGCTGCTCACGCATTCCCTCAGCGTGTGCTCCCAGGGGCGCCAGGATCAGGGCCATTGCCAGGCACAGCAGGACAGCCTGTCGCATCGCGCACCTCCTTGGTGGCCGAAGTCACTCAAGACTATGAGGGCACGCTACTACCGGCGGAGTAACAGGTCAAGGTGAATCGTGACCGGGAATGTGTGACGTCGTGCTGCTGCGGAGCCTATACGGGTAATCTCGGGCCTGCCCCGTATCTACCACCCACCTCTCCGGTACCTCAAACGAGGAGACGGACAACGGCCGGACCCAACAGGGTCCAGCCATCGCCCGTCTCAGAAAAGCGTGATTGTGATGATACTATTTCAGCAGCACCATCTTGTGAACTGCCGTCTCCTTCCCCGCCTCGAGCCTCGCGAAGTAGACTCCGCTGGGCAGTGCCCGACCGGCGGCGTCCGCTCCCTTCCAGACGACCTCGTGCCTGCCGGCCTCCCGGAAGCCGTCTTCGATCGTCACCACGAGATCACCGGCTGCGGAGAACACATCCAGCCTCACGCGGCCACTCTCGGGCAGGTCGTACGCGATGCTCGTCGCCGGGTTGAACGGATTGGGCGAGTTGCCGCGAATCGTCAGAACCGACGACAGCTCGGTGTCGTCCACGCCGGTCCCGAGTGCGATCCACGCCTCGGCGGAAGGTTCGCTCTCATTCCCGTGTACGTCTTCCGCAACGGCCCGATAGTGCCAGATCCCCTCCCCGGGATCGACATCGACGAACGCCGTGTCGGAGGGGCTGCCGATAAGCGTCGATGCATCCGGTGTGAATCCGGAGAGATCGCTCCTGTGAATATCGTAGTGCGAGAGATCCTCGTCGCGATACCCGCTGGGCGACCACGTCAGCGCCACGTCCAACCCGACTACCGCCGCCGTCAGGGAGTCCGGAGGACCCGGCGCCCAGTTGTCTATCGAATAGCCCGTGGCCGCCTCCGAGATCCAGCAGTCATCGGGAATGTAGCTGTGCGCCAGCACCATCACGTCGGTCCAGATGACCCCGGCATCCGTGGAGTCCCCGTAGGTCGGAACCACAAGGGAGTATTCCGGAAGCTGATAGCTCTGAACCTGACCCACGTACGCCCAGCCGTCCCGCTCGAGAGCGGCGGGGTCGCGGGGGTCCAGATACCAGGGGAAGCTCTGCAGCGGTCGCGCGCCGCGGGTCGCCCCCCCGTACCGCCTCCAGAGGGTGTAGTACCCGACCTCGTCGCGCGGCCACACGTCCAGGTAGCTGGGAGCCCAGCTTGTCACCATTTGACCGCCCTGGTCGTCCGGGTGATCCCGAACGGTTGTGATCTCGGCCGCCGGATACCCCAGATAGCCGTTCCGCTCCATCCGCTGAGCGTATACGTCGAAGTCGCCCGCGTTGCGGAAGTCTGACCAGACGACCACTCCGCCTCCCGCACCGTCGCTCGCGACCTGCGGCTCCCACTTCTGCCCGAACGCGGAGGAAACGGTCTCGCCATTGAAGGCCCAGAGGATGGCGCCCCCGGCGTCAACGCGCTGGGCGAAGATGTCCTCATAGTCCGGCTGACCGCCGTGCCACGCGACTACGGCGCCGCCGGCGCCGTCAGCCACGAGGGCGGGCGAACCCGCCTCGTCCAGCCCGCTCGAGATCGGCAGCCCCGACGGATAGATGGGCCACTGAGAAGCCCCCCATCCATCGACTCGCAGCGCGTAGATGTCCGCGCTCAATCCTGTGCGCTCGTCGTTCCATGCGAGTATGGCTCCGCCGGCGTCGTCCGTGACCAGCCGGACAGCGTACTGATCCCCGGCCGCGTTGCAGATAGTCGCTCCTCCCGAGCCCCACAAGACGTCTCCGGAGGCGCTGACGCGCTGGCCGAGAACGTCCAGCTCGCCTGAGCCCATCGTACCCTCGCAGGCGATGAACGCTCCGCCCCAGCCGTCCGGGATGATGGCCGGGTGATCCCAGTAGATAGCGCCTCCATGGATGAGGCTCGTCGCGCTCGACCAGACCGCAACTCCGGAGGCGTTGATGCAGACGGCGTGGATACCGCCGTCAGACGCCCTGTCGTCGGACCAGACGAACACGGCGTCACTGGGGACACCGCCGCCGCCGGCAATCGCGAGCGACCTCTGGGCTCCTGTCGAATCCGACAGCGCGATGCCGTCGGGAGTCCATTGGACCGCTCCCCCGGTCCCGACCAGCTGCGCGTAGACATCCTCGTCAGCTGCGTCGATTCTGTGGTCCTCCCATGCGATGTATGCGCGGCCAAAGCCATCAAGCGCGAGCACGGCTTCGTCCTGATCTCCTGCCGAGGTGCAGACAGCGACCCCGTTCGGGGCCCACTGAACCGCTCCGGATGCGTTGATCCGCTGGGCGTACACATCAGTGTCGGAGCCGCTTCTGCCGTCTCGCCAGACGATGATGGCCCCGCCTGCGCCGTCGCTGATGACACGCGGCGAGTCCTGGTCTCCGGTCGCTGCGCAGACGGCGACCCCGCCCGCGCTCCAGCTGGTGCCGCCCGTGGCGTCAACGCGCTGGGCGTAGATATCGGTCCCTCCGGCTCTGGCATCCACCCAGACCGCGATGTACCCGCCGTCGCCGTCACACACGACCCGCACGGCACTCTGGTCCCCGGACTCCGTGCAGACCGCGTTGTTCTCCTCCGGGTCGTGCGACCAGCTCGCTCCGGCCACCGGAGCCCAAGCGCATACCGCGACGAGTATCAACAGGGAATAGCCGATAGCCTTCATGATCTCGCTCCTCCGCTGTGGCTCCGCGACAGGGACTCCGATGCGCGCATCCGTCCCCCGCCCCGCCGCCGAGGCCTGGCTACTTGAGAAGTACCAACTTGCGCGTCTCCGCAGACGTCTCCGTCAGCAGTCTGAGCAGATAGATGCCGCTGGGCAGCCGTTCTCCTCCATCGCTCGTACCGTCCCAGATGACCTGATGAATGTCCCCGCCGTCGCTCCGGCGGTTGGCGAGAGTCCTGACCAGCCGTCCCGACACATCGTAGACGACCAGCTCCACGTGCGTGGCACAGGCCAGCCGGTATGTGACCGTCGTCGCGGGATTGAACGGATTGGGGTAGCTGGGAAGGAGGCCGAATGCCGGTTCCGCCGAATCCGACTGAGGGCCGGACTCGGCAACCTGCCCGGCCGTCGTCAGCACCCCGTCGCGGACAGTGAGCGTCTCCGATGCAATGCTCCTGCCCAGGGAGCTTCGTATCACCTTGCCGGCCGATGCCGAGGATGCGATCCCGGCCGGTGACGCGGTTCTGAGTTCGCTCCGGGGCAGCACCGTTCCCGGCAGCGCCACGAGAACCGCAAGAACAACACCGAACATCAGTTTCCCCATGACGATCTCCTTACTCAGTCCTGAGTGTCGCCCTGATCTCCGTAGTACTCGTAGACGTACCGCGTCTCACCGACGAGCTGACCGCGCTTGTTGTACGTCTGCTCGGTCAGTCGCTGCTCCACCTCGTCATACTCGACCACGACCGTTTGCTCGATCCCGGCGGGAGGCTTCGAGGTGACGAGCTCGACCATCAGTCCGTCCAGGTCGTAGACCTTGGAGACCGTCTGGAGCACGGTGCCCTCCGCATCTCTCACCGTCAGATCGAGAAGCAGACCGTCAGAGTCGTACGTGTAGATCGTCACACTGCCGACGGTTCCGTCCGGCAGGAATGCCGTCGATCTGAGCGGACGCCCGTCGCCGTCGTTGACCGTCTCCGATGTGGCAACGACGTTACCTGCCGAGTCGTAGCTGACCGACCGGATGACGTCCCCATCCGCGGAGTACTCGAAGGCGATTCGCTGTGAGATGTTGGCGTCAGGCACCTCGGTCAGCGAGCCGACAACGTTGCCGTCCTCGTCGTACTCGTACTGCGTCGAGACAAGCAGGCTGCCGTCCGGGCGATACGCCATCGTTGCGATGATCCGCTCACCCTCATAGGCGAAGATCGTGCGGGCGTCAGCCGTCCCCGTGTGTTCCTCGCTCACGGATTCGACAAGACGCCCCTCCCCGTCGTACGTGTTGATGATGCTCTGAAGGACGACGCCGTTCTCATCGTAGGCGATCTGCTCCAGGGGGTTGCCCTCCCTGTCGTAGCTGACGCTCGAGGATCTGTGTCCCTCCTCGAGAGCGCCTGCAGGACCGACGCGGTGAGTCCACGCGGTCTGCGACCTTATGCCGGCCGCCTGTATCGCCTCAGAGGGCACCGTCATGGACTTCGGGTTCGCAACAGCGGGAACATCCGGCAGCCGGGCCTGAGCCACGGCGGCCAGGACGAGCGTCAAGAGCGCGATCGCGAGCAGTCTAGTGTATGGCCTCTTCATAATACCCTCTGGACGTGGAACTCAGCGCCCGTTGGACCCGGCGCATCCGGCGCACCTGAGCCAGACGAGCACCGAGGCTCGTTCACCAGGAACCGCCGGACGCGGTCGCTTCCTCGCGCTCCACCGCTTTGACGGAAGACAGCTCCACGGACCCGGTCACGGCGGCACGAAGGGCCTGCACCTCCTGATGCAGCGCGGCCAGACCCCGGACGCCGGCGCGAAGCTCGGCCACTTCGGCCTGAAGCTCGAGCACGTCGGATCCCTTCGCCGCGAGTTCGGTTCTCAGAGCATCGTAGGCCGACTGTTGCCTCAAGACGGCCTCCGCGACGTCTCCCTGATTGAGGCCGACCGCGACCCTGACCGTGGCGCCGGGCTCCCCCGCCGATTCACCCCACGACCTCCCGACCGCCTTGACGTACTCCTCGGCGGTCATGAGTTCGGGAGGAACCGCAATTCCGACACCGTCACCCAGCCCGGACGGGATCACGTAGTCGCCGGGCCTGACGGGACCGCTGACCTTCACGGGAACCTGTCCCATGAAAGCGACCTTGGAATGGAGGTGCTCCCGGCCCTCGGGCGGCATGTTGCCCAGGACGATCGGGGCGTGCGAGACGACCATCACCTGCTGCGCGCCCGTCGTGTTCCGCGTGACCTTGCCGCCGAAGACGCCGACGATGTCACCGGGCTCAAGAACCTCAGCCGGGTCCAGCCGCTCCAACCACTCCGCGTAATCGCCGGATGAAGACTCGTACGCGACACCGAGGTCGCTCCACAGAAATACCTGTGTACCCACCGCTCTGGCCGCCTGAAGGGCCAGGTTGGCAGAGGAGGCCGCGATGGTCGACCATCCGGGCGGGCACGTGACCGCGCCGAATCCGGCGCAGAACCTCACGTCCGCGATGTCGCCTATCAACGTCGCCGTTGAAACGGCGAGCTCAATCCCGTCGATCAGGGTGAAGTAGATGTACTTGGGACTGCTCAGCAGGTCGACCGCATCCTGACCTTCGATGCGACCCTTCATCCCACCTTCATCCCAGAAGGACATGTAGTTATTGGCCGCGTCCGCGCCCGACGTGTTGACCCGGATGGCCATTCCCTGGGCTCCCGTCTCCAGAAGGACGGGGTAGCTGGCGATGTCCGAGTCCGAGCCCAAGTCCGTGGACACGATGTGCAGCTTGGCGGCGGGCGCCGCCGTGCCGATGCCGACGTTGCCACCCTCGAGCAGCAGATTGCCGCCCGTGGTGTAGAGGCGGACGTCGTCGTTGCCCGTGCGCTTGAGGCCGTGACGCGGATCTGCCAGGAAGAACGCGCCCTCCGTCGGGGAGACGCGGGACAGGATGTACTTCGCCGCGAGAGTATCGGCTTTGATGATGATGCTGCTGCCGTCCCCGGCGATCCTCAGGCGTTCCTCACCGTTCGTGGCGAGGATAAGATCGACTACCTCGGCGGTTCCGACGTAGTTCCTCTCGGGGTCCGTGTTCCTGTTGCCCCTGGTGTGCCAGACGCGCGCCGGCACGGGGCCACCACCGCCAGGCGGCGTGCCGGAGTTCTCAGGAACGTCGGTGATCTTCGCCCAGCTCACGCTCGCTATGTGCTCGTCGGTGACCGACAGTGGCGTGAGCTTCTCGGATGTGATGGAACCATCGGGCACTTCGTCGGAAACGCGTGCCCTGAAGGCGTAGGCGGTGGTCATGAGCTGGAGCCGCGGGACCATCTCCGGATCGTCACCGAGCTGGACGCCCAGGTAGTACTGTGCGTCGAATGGAATGTCCAGGGGCGCGGGCGGCGTGCCCTCACCGAGCCGCACCTGAACGAGGCCGTCGACGACCTCGACGGCCAGATGTTCCTCCGCCCAGACGGGCGCCCCGCCTTCAGGTGA
>DAOWCM010000203.1 GCA_030639555.1 Candidatus Eiseniibacteriota bacterium
CGATGGCCATCACCGTCACAGCGAGGAACCACTACCCCTACGAGGACACCGTCGACGTGACGTCGTCCGCGGACGCACACCTCACGCTGCGCTCGACGACCGTCGATGATGACGCCGTGGGCGGCAGCGACGGGAACGCCAACGGCAAGGCCGAGGCCGGCGAGACTGTCGAGTTGGACATCACGGTCGGGAACGGCGGCCTGACGGACGCGACAGCCGTCACGGCGACGCTCTCCACGACCGACGTGTACGTCACGCTCGTCGACGACACGGAGTCGCTCGGGACCGTCGGCGCATCGAGCCAGGTGGCCTACCCGGCCGCCTTCCTGGTCGCCATCGCGGACACCTGCCCGAACGACCACGACGTCGAGTTCACGCTCCAGTTCGATGAGCCCGCGCGCGGCAGCTGGACGGACACGTACACCCTCAGAGTGCTCCGTCCGATCCTGACGCAGCTCCACAACGACTACGACGACGGGGGCGACGGCATCCCGGATGTCGGAGAGACGGTCACTCTGACCATCGACATCCTGAACGAGGGCAACGGTCAGGCCGACCTCGTGAGCGCCGAGTTGAACTACCCGTCGGCTGAGGTGTCCATCACCGACAGCCTGGACACCTGGGGTGACATCACCGCGGGCGCGATCGTCTCGGGTCAGACCGGCTTCATCTTCACGATCGACTCCGCCATCACGCAGAAGTTTGAACTGGTGCTGACGGACGAGGACGGGAAGACCTGGACCCATGACTTCGACGTTCTTGCGCCGGCCACGCCCGTGGCGCTGGACGGCCGGGTCAAGGCCACGACCATCTACCTCACATGGGATCCCGTGCTCGACTCCGACCTCTGGGGCTACCTCATCCACAGAACCGACCACCCGTCCGGCACGTTCCAGCTGGTCAACACGGCGCCGGTAGAGCGGATCTCCTACTACGAAGACGCCGGGCTCGCCGAGAACCAGGAGTACTACTACTACGTGACGGCGGTCGATTCGTCCGGCAACGAGGGACCGGAGTCCTTAACTCTGGAGATCACCACCAACCCACCAAGCCAGACGGGGTGGCCTCTGATAGGCGGCGAGGCCATGTATGGCTCCCCCGTCGCGGCGGACGTGGACCTGGACGGTGACCTCGAGGTGCTTGTGGGGTCGGGCGAGCTCTACGGCTGGCATCATACCGGTGTCGAGATCCTCGATGGAGATGGCGACCCGAGAACCGAGGGCGTCCTCGCCAAGGACGGCACGGGCGGTTACAGGTCGTCCGTGGCCATCGGGCAGCTTGACCATGACCCTTACCTGGAGATAGTCGGAGCAGCGTGGGGCGACGTCGGCCCACAAGGTTCTCCCGCCTACGAGGTCTGGGCCTGGAACGCAGAAGACGGAACGGTGTTGGACGGATGGCCGGTCACCACAAGTCGCCTCTGCTGGGCGACGCCCGCGCTCGGCGATCTCGATCACGACGGGCTGGACGAAGTGATCCTGCCCTGCGCCAACGGCTACCTGTATGCTTGGAAGGCAGATGGAACTGAGTTGATCGACGGACACAACAACCCGGCCACTCAAGGAATCTTTGCCTACCTGCGTGCCAACTTCGCCTCCGCTTCGCCGGCTCTGGCCGACTTAGATCAGGATAACGAGCTTGAGATTCTGGTTGCGTCGCGCTGCGAAAGCGTCTTCTGCTTCAACCCGGACGGCTCGAGTGTGCCCGGCTGGCCAGTCAACATGGGTGCGTCCTCCCGGAGTTCGATTGCCGTTGGGGACGTCAACAACAACGGGCAGCTCGAGGTCGTAGCCACGGCCAACAACAACCAGGTGCGGCTGCTCTCGGCGAGCGGTACGACGTTCCCAAACTGGCCGGTATCCTGCGTGCTGGTGGGCGCCGACTTCCCGGCTTCACCGACGCTGGCGGATCTCGACGGCGACGGGGACCTCGAGATAATCCAGCCGAGCAAGGAGGGCGAGATCCACATATGGACGTGGGAGGGCGACACCTTCCCCGGCTGGCCCCAGTGGCTGGATGACGGGTGTAGCTCGAGCGCGAGCGTCGCTGATGTGGACGGTGACCCCGATGTCGAGATAGTCGTCGGATGCGACGACGGCAAGGTCTACGCCTTCGACACGAACGGAGACCAGATAGCCGGCTGGCCTATTCAGACGGACGCCGAGATCTACTCATCGCCGACCATAACTGACCTCGACAACGACGGCGACGTCGAGGTAATCGTAACGGGCATCGATGTGATGGTCTACGTGTGGGACTGCTACGGCAACTACGATGACGGAGACGGCATCGAGTGGGGCAACTTCCGTCACAACAACCGGCGCACGGGCTACCACGGCTACGAACTCGAGGTCGGCGTGCACGACGAGGACGGGTCCTGGTCGGTGCTCGGAGCCAAGCTCGACCAGAACGTGCCCAACCCGTTCAATCCCATCACATCAATCGCCTACGCCGTTCCAGACGGCGGGGCCGACATCGACCTGGCGGTCTTCAACATTGCCGGCGTGCGCGTAGCGACGCTCGCCAGCGGAAGAGTGGCCGGTGGACGGAAGTCGGTGACGTGGGACGGCACGGACGCTCACGGCGCGCCCGTCGCGTCCGGCATCTACTTCGTTCGTCTGACCGCGAAGGACGCCACGCTGACCAGGAAGGTCGTCCTTTTGAAGTAGCCGCGGCGGCGCACAGGTGAATCACGCGGAAGCCGGGCCCCATCGGGGCCCGGCTTCATCATGCCAGGCTTTCGGTTCGTCGGCTCTTGAGAGCTCAGTCCTCCAGCTCCGCCCACCTCTCGTACAGCTTGTCCACTCTGGACCTGAGCTCTCTCTGCTCGGTTACAAGCTCCTTCATCTTCTTTCCGTCGGCGTGCACCGACGAATCGAGCAGCGCTATTTCCAGATTCTCGATGCGCTTCTCGCTCCGGGTGATCTCGCCCTGCACGTCGCGGCGTTCCCTGCGGGCCGCGGTCTTCGCACCGGAGGCGTGCTGTCGCGCCTTCGCCTCACGCCGCTTCTGCTCTTTGCTCTTCGGGCCTCTTCTCCCGCTCGGAGAGCCGCCCGGGCGGGCGCTTCCGTCGCCGGAGGACGCCGCCGAGCTGCTCGCCGCCTCGACGCGCTCCTGCTCCTTCTTCCACAGGTAGTCGCTGTAGCTCCCGAGGTAGGTCTTCACGCGACCGTCCTGAACCTCTATGACTTTCGTGGCTATCGCGTCCATGAACGCCCGGTCGTGGGAGACGAAACAGATGGTGCCCTCGAATCGCCGGAGCGCCTGCTCGAGCACCTCCCGGGACGACACGTCCAGATGGTTGGTCGGCTCGTCGAGCAGGAGCACGTTCGCGGGGTTCAGGAGCATCTTGGCGAACACGAGCCGGCTCTTCTCACCGCCGGACAGCACGCCGACCCTTTTCTCGACGTCGTCCCCCGAGAAGAGGAACGAGCCAAGGAGCGAGCGCAGCCGCGGCCGCATGTGGTCGGGCGACACCGACTGCAGTTCCCCGAGCACGGTGTTGCCGTGGCTCAGTTCGCGCCCCGGGTCCTGCCCGAAGTACTGGATGGCGACGTTACTGCCGAGCTTCGCCTCCCCGGCGGCGAGAGGAACCTTCCCCGCAACGATCTTCATCAGCGTGGACTTACCGGCGCCGTTCACTCCGACGAAGGCCACACGGTCCCCGCGCAGGATCTCGAGATCGAGATCGTCGAAGACGACGTTCTCACCATAGGCCTGCCGCACGCCCCGGAGCGCGACGACGACGGACCCAGCGCGGGTGGGTTGGGGGAACTGGAAGTGCATCGCACGCCTGTCGCGCGGGACCTCGACCAGGTTGATGCGCTCTATCATCTTGATGCGGCTGTTGACCAGGGCCCTTTTCGTCTTGTCGGCCCGGTATGTGTCGATGAAACGCTGGAGGTGAGCGATCTGCCGCTCCTGCTGCCTGCGGGTCGCCGCCAGCGTCTCGCGCCGCTTCTCCCGCTGCTCCTGAAAAGACGCGTAGCCGCCGTGGTAGTCGACCAGACCCTCCACTCCCAGCTCGCTTATGCGAGAGACCACGCGGTCGAGGAAGGACCGGTCGTGCGACACGAGCACCACCGCCCCCGGGTACGTGCTCAGGTAGTCCTCCAGCCAGATGATGGACTCGAGGTCCAGGTGGTTGGTCGGCTCGTCCAGAAGGAGCACGGTCGGGCGCTGGAGCAGGAGCTTCGCGAGAGCGATCCTCATCTGCCACCCGCCGCTGAATTCGTCCGTCAACCTGTCGCGGTCGCTCTCGGCGAACCCGAGCCCTCCCAGCACCGCCGCCGCCCGGGCCTCGATCGTGAAGCCGTCCTTGACCTCGAACTCGTGCTGGAGAGTAGCGTACTCGCGCATCACCTGGTCGTGTCTGGCCCCTTCGTCAGGCAGGTCGGACATCTCGTGCTCCAGTTCCCGCATGCGGTCCTCAATGCGCG